>JAFGDI010000327.1 GCA_016932145.1 Sedimentisphaerales bacterium | reverse complement strand
AGCTCATGACTCTCGCTCCGCTCGAAGCTGTCTGATTTATTTTGCAGGCAAAGCCTGCTTAAATAAGCCTCGCCGAAGGCGAAACCTTAACTTATTTCTTATTTCTTGTTTTTTATTACTGTTAACCGTGTGAACGGTTACAATAACTAACTCAATAAATGCAAAATATCTCCCCCCACCATACAGCAACCATAACCACCACCAAGTAATTACCAATGCTGCCCATACAAACAACCCTGCCAAACCACTCATAGATTATTACATATTTGTAATTGATATATTACCTTACTACATTTATGTCACTAGTCAAAATCCCTGACATTTTAATAAGCCCTTTTATAATAATGCTTTATGCAATTTAAATATTTGGCATGGTATATGCTATTAGCAGTGAGTATCGCGATACAATAATGCGTTGTGCAAATGATAAAATTTAATATGTATGATGGAAAGGAAACTGAAAAATGTTTATTCCCAGAGGTGGCAAGAAGCTACTATTAACAACGGTTGCCCTGACTGCACTAAGCAGCATGGCCTTTGCTGAGGGTGAAGTCTCTGAGCTGGAGTCAGTAAAAGAAGAGCTGCAAACCAATATGAACATACTATGGACAGCAATGGCAGCTTTTCTGGTGTTTTTCATGCAGCCGGGATTCGCCATGGTTGAAGCTGGTTTTACCAGAGCTAAAAATGTATGTAATATCATGATGAAAAACCTGATGGACTTTTCTATCGGGTCAGTCATGTGGTGGCTTATTGGCTTTGGCCTGATGTTTGGCGCTGGTGGAACCTTTATCGGTGGTGGTTCACATATAGCCACAAGCGATTATTCTGCCAGTCCATTGAACTGGACATTCTTTATATTTCAGTGCGTCTTTGCCGGCACTGCCGCAACCATAGTATCGGGTGCTATGGCCGAACGAACCAAATTCACCAGTTACCTGCTTTATAGCGTTGTGATCTGCGGTGTGATCTATCCAATAAGCGGCCACTGGGCCTGGGGCAGTCTCTTTGGCGTAAGTGAAGGCTGGCTCGAAGGTAAAGGCTTCTTAGACTTTGCCGGCTCTACAGTAGTGCACAGTTGCGGTGCCTGGCTGGCATTAGCCGGTGCGATCACACTTGGCCCTCGTATAGGTAAATACTCACCAGACGGCAAGAGCAAGGCTATTCTTGGCCACAATATACCTATGGCAACCCTGGGCGTGTTCATACTGTGGTTTGGCTGGTTCGGATTCAATCCAGGATCAACAACAGAGGCCAGTAGTGCCATAGGCTATATCGCAGTAACGACAAATCTGGCTGCTGCTGCCGGTGCTATTACTGCATTACTTACAAGCTGGATAAGATTTGGTAAGCCAGACACTGGCATGAGTCTCAACGGCGTACTCGCCGGCCTGGTAGCTATAACCGCTGGCTGCGACTGCGTTAGTCTGCCGGGCGCTCTCATAATAGGTGCTATCGCTGGCATTCTGGTAGTCCTTAGTGTAGAATTCATTGATAAAGTACTCAAAATTGACGATCCGGTTGGTGCTGTCAGTGTCCACGGTGTTTGTGGTGTCTGGGGTACACTTGCTCTTTGCTTCTTCATGAATGAACCGGCAGAAGGCTATAGTGCAATGAGTCAGCTTGCTACCCAGTTGACTGGCGTTGGCGCCATGTTCCTCTGGGCCTTCGGCGGAGGCATGATACTATTCAATGTGATCAAGTACACTATCGGTCTGAGAACCAGCCGGGAAGAAGAGATCAAGGGCCTTGACCTGGGCGAACATGGAAATGAAGGCTATGCCGGCTTCCAGATCTTCCTGAACCAATAACCTAATAATTAAACCATAAATAATGGAGAAAATAAATCATGAAACTAATAATTGCATATATTCAGCCAGATAAGCTCAACGATGTCAAGCAAAGCCTTTATAAGGCCAGCATATTTAAGATGTCCATCACTAACGCTCTGGGCTGCGGCCAGCAAATGGGATACCATGAATCTTATCGCGGCGTTGATGTTGAGGTCAACCTTCTTAAAAAATTAAGAATGGAAATTGCAGTCAATGATGCCTATGTTGAACCGACAATAAAAGCTATTATTGAAGGCGCCAGAACCGGCGAGATCGGTGACGGCAAAATATTCATCATGCCCATGGATCGATGCGTGAGAATAAGGACTGGCGAAGAAGGTAATGACGCTATTGGCTGATAAAAGCAGAATTCATCAGGACTCCGCAGGATAGCTCGATGTTTGAGCTATCCTGCAATTTAACAAGACAATGTGCCAGGGACTTGATCTGTCATATATTCAACCCTTAAAAATGCACATCGCATAGCCGCAGTTGTGAACCATGTTTGCACTGCGGCATTTTTTATCGAAACTATTATTAACTCTGAAAATCTCTCAGGTTAGGTGTTTGGTAAAAATCAGCTTATGGTCGTTGCTATCATAAAAATCTCGCACCGTAGCTGCCAGCTCATAGCCATTCTTATAATAGAATTGCTGGGTTGGTACATAGGTGTCTGTACCGGAGGTTTCTATAACTACCAGTCTCCCGCCCTGCTGCCTGATCATATCTTCGGCAAATTTTATAAGACCAGTACCTACACCGCCCTTCTGACATACCGGCGAAACAGCTATCCAATAGATATCATAAGTTTTTACCGTACAAGGTGTCTCGCCAAACATTATCCAGCCAACTGGCTCTTCTTCTATTACTGCGGTATATGACTGATAAGACTCATCATGGCCATATACTGCATCGGTGATAACTTCCAGTGCTATTTCGTTTTCATTTTCACGAAAAAAGCCTGTTGCACGCACAAAGTCAACTACTGGTACAATATCACTTTCTGTGGTTTTTCTGATTTCAATTTTCATAACTAACTCATAAATCCTATCTTATTCCCAGACAAAAAGACAAACTTGTCATAAACTTATCATACTCTCAACAAAGCTATGATACTCGATCCCGGCATAATGCAATGCTGAAGCAAATCCGGCCTCAGGTGTTATATCAGGATTAGCATTGACCTCCAGAATATATGGAATATTATCTTCTGATAGACGCATATCGACCCGGACATAGCCGCTACAGCCCGTTGCAAGCCAGGCCCGGCGGGCAACTTCGGCAATATCAGCATAAATTTCATCTGGTAATTCGGCCGGTAATTTACGCGGAGTGTTAACATAGACAAATGTCTCCGGACTCCACTTGGCATCATAATCAACTATATTTAACATTCCTTCTTTGAAGGCAGAAAAGTCTATTTCTGCTACTGCCAGCACTTTGGGCTTACCATTAACCTCAAGTACTGAACAATTAATCTCTCGACCTGCTACGAACTGCTCTACAATCAAAGCCTGAGAAAATCTCTGAAAAAGACCTTCTGCCAATGCAATAACTCGCTCTCTTTCCTGCGGCCAGTAAAATACTGAATCATGGGTTATTCCCTCACTGGCATCACACAAAGACGGTTTTATAATATAACGGCCAGGGGCAAGCGAGTCCAGTAAAGAGCAGTCATTAAGCGGCAGAACTACACCTGCCGGACATTTCAGACCATAGCCGGTAAGAACAGCCTTGCTATATATTTTATTTTGGGTCAATACTAATGCCGGCGTGTCGTTACCCGAAAATCTTTTACCAAAAGCCCGGCACAAAGCAGGTACATAACAAGACTGATTGATCGACTCGCCTACAAACTCCTCGCACAGATTAAATACATACTCATGTTGACTCTTTGCCAGCTTGTCTGTTAAGACCCTGAGATTTTCTACCGCAACTATCTCGTTT
>JAFGDI010000326.1 GCA_016932145.1 Sedimentisphaerales bacterium | reverse complement strand
TGGTTGTAGCTGCCAGGTAATCAGTATCACTCATATCGTTCAGGTCATCTTTGAACAGGCCGCCGTAAAACGCTGCCTGCCAGCCATCGCCATCTGCTCCGGTCTCGCCGCTGCGATAGTTACGCATCAGGCCCACACGCGGACTGAAATACCATATATTATTGTCATTTTCAGCAGCCAGGTTACCTTCCCAGCGTTTTACCTTTACCAGATGATTCTGCGATACAGGTATATGCGACAAGGTAGAGTCAAAGGCTTCGATCTTTTCGTTTATGGTTATGCCTGCTTCGTTGCGGGTGTAGAAATTATCCGGCGAATCGATATTTTCGCTATCATACGCACCGGCTATCAGGGCAAAGAGCACATAGTCATTAGCCAGCGATTCGAGCTTAACGGCCTCAGTCAGAGTGTCAAAATCATGAATTACCTGCAAGTCGGTCTTGTAATAAAATACCCAGATAACACCATTAGTGTCACGGGCCATGTGTAATTCAAAATTACGAATACCCTCTTGCGGAATACCATTCTGGATCCAGGTAACATATTTTACACCATTGAACTTAGCAGTAGGGTAACTTATGCTCTGGGTGAAATTTGTATCTTCTCTGTCACCTTTACCCAAAAAGGTTCGGGTAAAGGCAAAGTCTTTATCCAGCCTCAGGAAGGGCACATCAGAGAAATCGGTACTGGTTGTGTTGAATATCTTCTCATCGAGCCACCAGCCGACGCCGTCCAGGTCCTGATTGGCATCCTGCAGGTAAAGTATCAGACCATCGTCCTTGTGATAATAGAAATATTCAATACCAGTTTCACTGCCTGTGAGACCGCGGTATTTTTTGACTATTACTACATCATTGTCGCTGTAGTTAGGGGACAGGTTGCTATCAAGGCTTATGATTTCCTGGGTTTCTGTACTGCTGCCAGAACCCAGTATTATCTTATTGTCAGCCGAATCAAGTTCGGTCGGGTCGAATGTCCCGGCGATAAGGCGAAATTGCATCAGATAATTGGCGTAATAACTTATCGGGCGGGCTTCCAGCAGGTTTGTCGCTTCAAAAACAACCTGTTTTGAACTGGAACTTTCTTCATTATTGACTTCCTTTAGTACATACATCTCGCCATCGGGATTGCGGGCCAGATAATATGTCTTATCAGTAACATCTGTTACCAGGTTCTGAGTATCAGTACGCCATTTGAGACATTTTACGCCCAGAACGGTATCAGTAGAGAACTCATAGCTCCAGTAGGCACCATCAATATAAGGGTCGCTGTCACCGGTGGGCACATAATTTTCCAGTATATATGTTCTGATTCCGCTATCAGTAGCCTTGAGATATTCAACATCACTAAAATCGCTGCTGTCATCATCGTCAAAATCCTGCGAGCGATATATTCTGGAGATAACTATAGGAGTGACAGGCAGGTCTTCGCCAAAGTATGCCGTTACATCATCGTAATTAGCTACGCTGCTGTCATCGTCAGGGTCTTGAAAGGTTTCTACCCCATTCATAGCATCTACCACATCAAAACCATCAACTACGATACCAAATACTGCATAATTGCTGTCCAGGCTGGTGTTATGCTTAAAATTTATGTAGAACTGACTGGTCGCAGAGTTCTTTAAAGATGTAGAAGTACCTCCCAGTCTGGCCATTGCTATGGTATATTGCAGATTTTTCAGGGCCGCAGCAGTAGTTTCCAGAACGATCGGATCGCCGGGCACTTTATAGCCCTGATTAGGGTCTTTAAGATCAAAAGGGTCACTCAGCGAGTATTGAGAGAAATCTACTTCATAGAGATTCGGATCGTAAGCACCGGCCTGAGTTACAAAATCTTCTATTACTCGGTGAAAGACAGTGTTGGTATAAAATCCATCATCAACATAACTCAAGAAGTTATCTACAGTTACCGGTGCTTTGTCCTGATATAGCTCTACGGTTATATCACCGAGATTGGTTTCTATTACCACCAGGTTACGACCGGCAAAAACACTACTGACTGATGTCAGTAATACCGCTAAAAATAATAACAGCGTACCTGATCTCTTTAAAAATGGCATAAACAGCTCCTTCCGCAGGCTTAACCTCTTCTGCGCACAGTAGTTAATACTTACTTTTCTCTCATAGGGCTTTCACCGCCGTCGATTACTCCATCTGGCGACAATGAAGGAGATATTATAACATTCTGACCTTTAGTGTCAATTATTATAAGACCTTAAATGTTTATTACTACTAATTTTGCAAGATATCTTGGACAGCAGCTTGATTATTGTTGACCTCTGGAGTATTATCTTGGCTTCTTTATTCTGTCGCTTGTTGCCAGATATGGCTTTAAAGTGCAGAAAGAACAAAACAATAATAAGGACATAAAGATGAAATTAGATAAGTTTATTCTTGGTACGGTTAAAGAAGTTCCTTCTGATGCTGAGATTTCTTCGCATCAGTTGATGATCAGGGCCGGTATGATACGCAAGGTTGCCAGCGGCACTTATGCTTATCTGCCGCTGGGGCTTAGAGTTATACATAAAATTATTGAGATCGTTCGTCAGGAGATGGATGCTGCCGGGGCTCAGGAGGTTCTTTTACCAATTGTCCAGCCGATGGAGTTATGGCAGGCAACCGGTCGTGACCAGGATTACGGCCAGACTCTGGGGTATTTTACCGACCGGCATGGTCGCGAAAATGTGCTTTCGCCTACCGCCGAAGAAGTTATGACCGTCGTAGGTGCCAATGAGATAAGTTCTTATAAGCAACTGCCGGTAAATCTTTATCAGATAAATACTAAGTATCGCGATGAGTTTCGCCCTCGGTTTGGCGTGCTGCGCAGTCGTGAGTTCATTATGAAAGATGCCTATAGCTTTGATGCTGATGAGATTATGCTCGAGCAGAGCTATCGTAATATGTATAATGCCTATTGTAATGTCTTTAAGCGTTGCGGCGTTGAATATGTTATCGTTGAAGCTGAGGCTGGCGAAATGGGCGGCAGCGGCTCGCACCAGTTCACAGTTCCCTGCGAAAGCGGCGAGGATGTTATAGTCTATACTGAAGATCTGGCCTATGCAGCTAATATCGAAAAGGCAGCCGTTGACCCATTGAGTCCTGAAGCTAAACCTGCTGATATTCAGGCGATAACAGAGATCCATACACCCGGTTCCGGTGCTGTTGAAAGCGTTTGTGCTTTTCTCAAGACTACTCCTGATAAGATGATAAAATGCATGATCTATGTCTTTGGCCCGGAAAATAAGACTCTGGCCTGCCTGGTTCGCGGCGATCATGAGCTGAATCCGGAAAAACTTACTCAGGCTCTGGGCGGAACTGCCCCGGAACTGGCACCGGAAGACATAGTTGAGCGTTTGACCGGGGCGAAGATCGGTTATGCCGGTCCGGTGGGGCTGTTCGATAAGGTTGACAGGGTATTTATCGATCATGGAGTGGCGGCATTGGCAGTTGGATATGCCGGTGCTAATAAAACCGAATATCATATTGGTAATGTTGTTCCCGGCCGCGATTTCCCGCTTGCCGGTGCTGATATTACCGTACTGGATATCCGCAATGCGGCTCAGGGCGATACCTGGCAGGGCAAAAGGCTGTTATTCAAACGCGGCATAGAAGTTGGCCAGGTATTTAAGCTGGGCGATAAGTACAGTAAAAAACTTGGTGCCGAATATCTCGATGAGAGTGGTAAACGCCAGACTTGTCTGATGGGCTGCTATGGTATCGGTATAAACCGTATTATGGCCTCGGCTATCGAGCTTAGTCATGATGCCGATGGTATTATCTGGCCGATCAGTATTGCCCCGTTTGAGGTACTGGTAACTACTGCCAATCCTAACGATGAGCAGGTAGCTGCCGCTGCTGAAAAGATATATCAGGAGCTTCTGGAAAAAGATATTGATGTCGCCTACGATGACCGCAATCAGAGGGCAGGAGTTAAGTTCAAAGATGCCGACCTCATTGGCATTCCGCTGCGGATAACTGTCGGGCGTAAGACGCTGGACAATGGCCAGGTCGAGATAAAAGTTCGCCGTCAGTCAGAAAGCCAGCTTGTAGATCTGGACATGGCAGTCGATACTGCATTGGATAAAATTACCGAACTCTGGCAAGAACTTATAATCGAAGAAGATTAATCCCTGAGTGCATCCTATTCTCTGATTTAAATTTCATGATTTATTTTGGAAGAGAGATGTATCCGTGAGCTTAGAAAAAGTTTTGTAACTGTAATGGTTACAAAACTTTTTTATTAAGCTGACCTGCTACC
>JAFGDI010000325.1 GCA_016932145.1 Sedimentisphaerales bacterium | reverse complement strand
TAATGCCCGGTTTTAAGGTCTGATAAATATATTAATATCTTTTATTTTTCCTGTAATAATACAGACATCTCCGACTCAGAGGCCAAATATCAGACCTCAAGACGGAATGGGTAAGCCTTGTCACTTCGAGGACTCTTCAGCCTCTTTGAGCAGATCAACGATCTGTTCTGTGGTCTCTGCCTGCCTGAGGAACTTACGGAACATATCACGCTGAAGATGAGAAAAAACTTTTTCCATAGCTTCAAGATGCTTATCAGGATCATTGGGCGGACTCAGCAATAACAAGACCGAATAAACCGGAGCTTTATCGAGAGAGTTAAAATTAACCCCCTCAATACTGCGGCCTATAGTGCCGGTGATCTCGGTTATGCTGGGATGCTTCACATGCGGTACGGCAATACCCTTGCCAATACCAGTACTGCCTTGTCTTTCTCTTTCACAGAGCTTTTCCACAATATCAGCAGCATCATCAGGCTGGATCTTGCCAGCTTTAACTAAAGCATCAATAAGCTCAGCAATAACTTCGTCCCTCTCTGAGCTTTTCAGAGCGGGCACAAAGGCTTGCGGAACCATAAAATCTGTCATCTTCATATTGGTATCTCCAGAGAAAACCAAATTTCTTTCGTTAATCTTTTAATTTCAAATACTTATATCTTGCCACTGACACTTTCAGCAGCCTTAAAATTATTCACCAATAACTTCAACAGAAGCCTCACCAGCTCCGGTTTTGCCTTTATGGTTTTTTACCTGCTCTTTATGTTTGAGCAACTGTCTTTCAGAACGGTCAATCGCACCATCGATACAGGCATGGACACCTTCTTCGGCATAGTTCAGAACGAAGGGCTTAGCACCATCTGCGGTATGAACTATGATCTCTATTGTCGATTTTGTCCCTTCACTGTCAAGAATTACTTCTATTTCCATAATCTTGCCATGAAACCGGCTAAGGCGAGCTAATTTCTTTTCGATGTACTCTTTGAGAGAGTTACTCACGCTTGAATGCCTGGAAGAAATCTTAGTTATCATTTAGGCTATCTCCTTAATTATGTTTCCCGGGTTTTACCGCCGGGGGTTTTCCTACTCGGGTAAAATCCAATCCCCGAGCTATATATAGTTTAGCAGAGGTTATGCCCTCTATCAAATAAAAGCCATTACTTGCACTAAAGATATCGGCAAATAAGTGTCTTTACTTTGCTGGCCACACCGGTTTACCCCGGCGTTCTGGTCTGAAACGGAAATAACTGCCTTAATTTCAGACACCCTCTACTAAAATAATACAATTCACTATTATATATACACTTAATGTAAACATATCTGGTCGGCCCAAACGGGCGCGAAATGTCATTTACACAAATTTTAACAGTCAGATAACTCTCTGCCTGCCATAGTTATAGCATTAAGAACGACAACCATTCTAATTATCGAACTGTTTTTCTTTAGCACTTTTTTTTCGCTGATAATTATACCATAATATCAGCTTCGCTAGTTTAACCCTTAAGCACTTTAGAGTCAAACACTAAATAATTGTTACCAGGGGCCGGATTCGCAGATAAATAACCCTTATCGGACTAAAAAACGGTTATTGTTCCACTTACTATTTGATGGTAAATAGATATAATTATCAGTTATGTAACCGTGAACGGTTCCATTAACAAGAAATAAGAAGTAAGTAACAAGTTGAGGTAATCGGAAATCCCGAACTTGCCTCGGGACTCTCGTACCGGCCCTGGGGCCGATGATTATGTAATATGAATAAAATAGAAGCCATAATATTTGATCTGGGACGGGTGTTGATAGATGTATTTCCGGAAAGGGGCATATTTGGCCTTATCTGTCCGGATATGGTCAATGAGCAAGAGAAATTGGCGGCTATAATGTCTGATCCTGCAATAGAGTTGCACAATTGCGGCAAGATAGACAGCAAAGAGCTTTACCGCCGGATCAACCATAATTTGTCTCTGGACCTGAGCTTTAATGAGTTCAAAACCAGATGGTGTAATATATTTGGTCCCATACCGGCAATGGGCAAGCTGTTGCATGAATTAAAGGGTCGCTATAAACTGGGGCTGCTCAGTGATACTGATCCACTACACTGGGAATATGCTCGACGGGAATACGAATATCTCTCGGTGTTCAATAACCCTGGCCTGAGTTTTAATATAGGCTGCTGTAAGCCCTCAGTCAAAAGCTATCTCTCAGCATGTGAACTGGTTGGAGTAAAGCCAGAAAACGCTCTGTTCATAGATGACCTGCCCAGAAATGTGGAAGGCGCCCGTAATGTGGGCATGACCGCGATCTGTCATAGCAGCGAAGCTGAAACACGCAGGCAATTATGCCAGTTGGGTATTAAAGTGGAGCTGGCGGCTGGCGGCTGACTCAGCAATTAGATATAGCGGGATTTTCTGTCACAGATTTCATTCGCCCGGCGGTCTCTACTACTCGAGTGAACAACTGACCAACCGTTTCGAGGTCATTAGCCTGGGCTGCCTTTTCCAGAGCCAGAACCAGCAGCCGCAATTCCTTATACCCGGCAGTACCGGCGGAATCGCGGAAGTCAAATGCAACAGGTATAATATCTGCGGCAGAGCCATTATCCACTGCCTGACGGAGCGACTCAATATAATCAGGTAGCATTTCCAGGAAACTGGCAATAACATCGTGCATTTCCGGGTCATTAGCTAAAGAGGAATATATCGGATGGGCCAGAGAGCCAGAATCGATAGCGGATACCTGACCATCGGCAGAAACCAATAACGGTTCTTCAGCAATATTAGTAAAGAAGTCCTGAGCGTCCAGGTCGAGATTAGCCTCGATCACTTCCTGAGCAACCTTACAATATTCAATAGTAAGGGCATCAAGCCGGGACTTTTCAATTGGACGGGTCAGAATATCTTTTATACCAATTCTATTACAGAGGTCAGACATGTGCTTACTTCGTTCATGACACAGAGCAACAACAGGGAATAACTGGCCGACTTCCTGGACAACTTCCAATACCGATTCATCACAGAGTTCGGGCATAGACATATCAAGCAGGACATAGTCATAACTATAACTGACAAGTCTTTCGATTGCATCTTCGCCATTAGAAACGACATCGACCTTCACTGCCATCTGGGTTAAATAGCGACTGATAATTTCTGCATGACAGTTCTGGCTTT
>JAFGDI010000324.1 GCA_016932145.1 Sedimentisphaerales bacterium | reverse complement strand
GTGGCTTGGCTATGAAGGCATTAGTATTCAAAAATGGAAAGTTGCAATTTTGCGGCGACGAGCCAGAACCGGCAGTTATGCCCGAGACAGCACTGATCGAAGTGGAATATGCCGGGATTTGCTCTACTGACCTGGAGATAATCAAAGGCTATATGGGCTTTGAAGGCATACCCGGCCATGAATTTATTGGTCGGGTCATCAAAGGGCCTGCCGAATTGCTTGGCAAGCGAGTAACTGCGGAGATAAACTGCGTCTGCGGCAAGTGCAATATGTGCCGCAGCGGGCTCAGCACCCACTGCCTGGACCGCCAGACTATCGGCATTTATAAACACAACGGTGCTTTTGCCGAGCAAATCGTCGTACCGCTGGCAAATATTCACATTATTCCCGAAGAACTGACCATCGAGCAGGCAATTTTCATAGAACCACTGGCCGCTGCTTTTCAGATATGCCACCAGATCGAGATAAACCAAAGCGATAAAGTAGCCATAATCGGCGATGGCCGGCTTGGCCTGCTGGTTGCTCAGGCGATTGGCACAAGAGTATCCAGACATAACCTGACAGTAGTCGGGAAGCATCAGGAAAAACTAGATTTTCTCAAAAAACTCGGTTTCCAGGTCGCCCTGCTCGATAAGCTGCCAATCACCCCACAATGGGACATCGCCATTGACTGTAGCGGTAAAGCCAGCGGCTTTGAAACTGCCATTGGTATGCTTCGCCCTCGCGGTCGTCTGATACTTAAAAGCACTTTCGTGCCCGATAAAGCCGTTGATCTATCACCCGTGGTAATAAATGAGCTGGAAATCATCGGTTCCCGGTGCGGTCCGTTTGAAGATGCGATAAAGGCATTACTCGCCGGGGAAGTAAATACCAATGGCCTGATAACCGGATGCTATAATCTCCAGGACGGCGTCAAAGCGTTTGCCGCGGCGTCGGAACCTCAACATATAAAAGTAATATTTAAAATAGGTAACGCCTGACTTCGCAATAGCTTAACTCAATATCATTAAACTCTTCCGGATAAATGCCACCTTTTTGTATTATCCAACAATCTGCTCTTCCAGATCAGTGAAGTTAAATTGGGCCAGCCCCAGACCACTCCGTGCTGAACCTGTAAAAGCCCCTGAACGATTGAGTATTCTGCCAATTTCATCGGCCGCATATATTCTGCCGGAGATATCACCGTTAGCATAGACCTTGCTGATATCACCTGCATAGCTATAAACATTAGCAGACAATCCGGAATTACTTATTTTAATAGTACCGATATCATCAGCAGCAATAATATCGGCCTGACACCGACGAGCCGTAAGCGTATTGAGCTTGCCAAAAACATCAAAAACAACCCCCTGCCCAATATCATCAATACGGAAGTTACTAATAGCTTTATTGGGTAAACTTTCAGTTGCGCCTGCCGAACAAATAGCTACACCATCAGCCACAGCGGCAAGTTTAACGGAGCCGAGCCAGCCATCAATATCCAGATCACCAGTAAGGACCACCCCTGATGCAGAGATCGATTTTATTGAAACACCCTCAGAACCAAAAACATCATCGGAAATACCGCCAAGCTCAGTGCCCCTGACAGTTCCGCCGGAAGTTGAGATATTCAAAGCGGTTTTAACTGTCCCTTGTTCCATTATAATAGAGTTCATCATAAGGTCATCGCCGGTAACCACAATTCGACTGCCTCTGTTCTCGACCCTTTCAATATTACCGGCAAAAGAGATTATACCCTCGGCGTTAGAAAGCCTGACATTTACCTTTGTACCATCTGCATCATAAAATGTAACCCCGCCAGAAGGAATATCTATCGCCGTACTGGCGGCAAATGCCGAGCTGTATTTGCAGAAATAGAAAGCAAGTTCATCCCAACTGGTATCAAAGGAGAAATCCAGTTCAGTAACGGCATTAAAACCTGTCATAAAATCTGCATACGCCGTCGAAATACGCCCATCCTGTTCCGGCAGATAAATAGTAAGCCCCATAGCTTCTTTGGCATTTTTATCAGTTGCGTTATAAGGAACCGCTAAAGCGTGAGCCGCCAGAACATCATCGGCAAGCGATCTGAGCGGGGCATTATCTGCTGATTCACTCACCAGGGTCATAAGATGCCCTAAGTCAACAATCGAGTTATAAAACCAGTCGTCACCCGGATCAAAAGTTGTTACCATTGACCTTGCCTCTGCTAGTACCTGCCAGTCAGCCTCGGTGGCCTGATCGAGCATATAAGAGCTGAAACTGTCAACAGCGTCAACCAGATCATCTAACAATGCCATTTCCACCATACAGAGAGAATCCGGATAATAATCAGCCTCAGCTATCGCATCTGGCATATTTTCCCGATAAAGATCGACTATAATGCGACTGATCTCATCAGGCGTTGTTGCAGGATCAGCCATCAAAGCCGCCACCTGCCCATAGATATTATCACAGGCACCAATGAAACCATTAGTCATTGTGATTGGCTCAGAGGCAACATAATAATCTGTAATACCCTGCGCCTGCCAGGCAATTTCCAGCCCGGCCATAACACACATAGAAAAATCAAATACATCTATATGGATACCTCGCTCCCGAAACTGTTGGGCAATATAAGAAAAATCCCTGGGCGAGATATTACTCTCTGAACTATCATCCCAGTCCATACCAAAAATATTACCGCCATGATTGTTATCGATCATGAGATATTTTTCTGCCGGATAATTTACTTGTGCCCATTCAACGAAATCGACAAAGGTTTCGGGGCTGCCGCTATCAAGCTCACCCATATCTTCACCGGCAAGTGCCGGGGCTATCTGCCAGTAAACTGAATTGGCAAAGGTATTTTCACCGCTGTCCAGACCATCAGTAAAGGCTACAATATTTATTTCTGACCAGTTATCAGAACCCAGCGATTCCTGATATGCATCAATAAGAGAAAATATCTCTTCGTTTATTGAATCATCAAGATTATTATCAACTGCCATATAAAGCATTACCGTCCAGGCAGCGGTATGCTCTTTAACAGTAAGAGTATAATCACCGGTAACAAAAGGTGTCATACCCCCTGCATACGAACTGACACTAACATAGTATATTCCATCATCCGGGGCAGTCCAGGTCAGGGCAGCATTTTCATCTAAACCAGAGTCATCATCACTGGCCAGAATATTACCTTCGGCATCATATATAGTTATTACGGTATCGGTAACACCAAAAACATCCTGCAATTCATCAAGTGGCTCCTGGGTTGAATTCATTCCTCCACCTTTACTATCGCATCGAAGCGAATAAGCCGTACCTGCAATTGCAGAGAAAGAGAAATAGTCTTTATCGGTTTGCTTTTCAAGAGTACCATCGATCTGCTCAGGCACAGTCAAAGAGACAGAACCAGCTATTACATCTGCATAGTCATCAGCCTGACTGGAAATATTACGGGTAACATAGTCATATAAAAAACGATCCCAGCTTGTATCCTGCAGGAATCTAAGAGAATTGTTGTAATCTTCTAATACCAGATCATCAATATCTCCCAACGACTCCGGCAGCGGCATAGACACAGTAAGACCTGTTGCCTGTTTGGCATGTCTGTCATACCTGATATCAATCACTGCATTATCAATGGCATCAGCTACATTCCCGGCAAGAATATCCAGTTGGGCATTATCGGAATACTGCTGCACCTTTACCATAAAATCGCCCAGATCACAAAAGCGATCATAGAAGAAAATCTCTTCAAATTGCAAGGCAGCACGACGAGCTGCATCAACAGCCTGCCAGTCATTACCACTTGCTTCAGTCAGCATATAGTCACCAAATGAATCAACTGCTATCACTATTTCATCGATTAAGGATGTATCAGTCAGACTAACAGCAGAGATCGTATATTCATAATCAGAGAGGGCCTGACCAAGTACGACATAGTCGGAAATATCAGTGTAATTATCCAAAACGACCCTGCCAAACTGCTCCGGGGTCATATTGCTGTCATCCAACAGCTCTGCTATGCTTAACCTGACCGAAAACTCATGGCCATCAACAATATCAGTCCATGAGGTAGGCTCACAGGCTACATAATAATCTGCCAGATTGGCAAATTGATATGCCGGTTCTATACCGGCCATCACACAAGACTCCATTATTGCCAGATCAAGATCAATGCCATTGTTGCTGAAATGCTCAGCTATATCAGTAACCTCTGACATGGTTATCCTGTCATCATCACTACCTTCATCCCAGCAGGTGCCGTAATACTGTCCACCATGATCCATAAGAACCAGTGCATAGTTATCAGCAACATAGTTAGCGACAGCCCAGTCAACAAAATCTGTTATGGTATCCGGATCACCACAGTTCTTCTCCCCGACATCTTCAGCCGTCAGATATGGAGCCATTGACCAATAAATAGTTGACTCATACCAGTCGAGATCAAAGCTGGTCTCAACACCATTAACATCAAATTTCATATCGGAATAATCATATTGAGCAGAACCATCGGTAAGTGCAACAATGTTCACTGAAGGAGCAATACCATCAGCAGTTGCCG
>JAFGDI010000323.1 GCA_016932145.1 Sedimentisphaerales bacterium | reverse complement strand
GCATTATTAATCTCAAGCGAGACGCTCGAGCTACCTAAAACACCGTGAACGGTTACGAATTAATTTCACCTTAGTTGATTATCTGTCTTTTCTGGTTCAGTTATTTCTTTTGCATTCTTTACTGAAAAAAGTATTTATGTCCTTATTGGTATTTCCGTTTATTTTTCATTGAAGCCGTGGCGTTTGCGGTGGGCTTGCATTTCGGGGGTCTGCATTTGCTGGCGGGCTTTGGCGTATAATATTTCGCCATAAAGCGCGCGTTCCTGAGCTTCTACTTCTTCTTCTGTTGGAGCTATATAATTCTTACGAGCTATGGCCAGGGCTTCGTCGCGAATGGCGAAAAGCTCTTCTTTGCTCAACTCGGTCATATTGACTACAAAGTCAAGGGCATCACCCAGTTTCAATACAAACTCTTCTTCTGTGGCGAACTGGCTCTTGAACTGTTCGGTGTAGCGAACTTCTTCATAGAGCGGAGTGCCTGGGTATGGGCAGGTGAACATCAAAGCACCCAGAGGTATATTCATGCGTTTGCAGAATGTAACTGTTTCCATAACTGTCTCGCGTGTCTCGCCCGGATAACCGATCATGAATGACACCGGCGTACGAACACCGGCATCGCGAGCGTTTTGAATGGCATTGGCCGCCTGGTCCAGAGTTGCATTTTTACCCATGGCCCGCAATATGGTTTCTGAACCGCTTTCTATGCCGTAGCTTATCGAAACGCAGCCAGAGGCTCGCATTCTCTTCATCATATCAAGGTCGCAAACTGTAACCCTGCCGGTGCAGCTCCAGCGTAAGGTCTGGCTCAGGCCTTTGGCATCAAGCAGGTCGCAAATAGCATAGACTCGCTTTTTATCTACTACAAAACAATCGTCCTGAAAACTGATGAAATCGACATCGTAGTTCTTTTTCAATGCCTCAACTTCGCTTACCACATGTTCGGCTGATCGTGTGCGATATTTCCGGCCAAAGATACGATAACAATAGCGGCAGGGGAAGGGGCAGCCGCGCGAGCTGATTATGTCAACATCTTTACCTACACCGACTATCGGGTTGGCCAGATAGGTCTCCATCGGGAACATGTCCCAGGCCGGCAGGGGCAGGCGGTTGAGGTCCTGGATCATGGGCCGTTCAGCAGTGCGGACAACCTGACCATCTTGCAAATAGGCCAGGCCGGCAATATCTGCCAGCGACTCGCCCTGCAATAAAGCCGGCACAAGTTCCAAAACTGTGTCATCTGCTTCTGCTATGGTTATTACATCTACATTAAGATTAGCCAGAGCGGTTTCTATTATGCTGGTGCCCACTGAGCCGCCGAGCATGATCTTTATGTCGGGCATTGCCTGTCGCAACATAGGCGTAATGTTTTTGATCCAGCCATAGGTGGTTATCAGGCCGCCTATGCCGACTATCTTCGGCTGACAGGCAGCAGCACGCGCCACTACCTCTTCCGGGCTGATACGCAGACCATTTACATCGATCACTTTCACCCGATAACCGGCATTACGCAGTACTGCTGCAACAATACCTGTACCGCTGGGAAAGTTGCGTGGCCGGTCCCAGGTGCGGATCGGCGGGAAGATAAGAACTATATCATATTGTTGGCTCATGATTATACCTTGTTTATAGAGACGCATTATAATGCGCTTTTGCATCTGGCCATGTGTATTGCCAGTTTGATCGCTTCGGTTATGCTGTCGGGGCGGGCCAGGTTTTTACCGGCAATATCAAAGGCCACACCGTGGTCCGGCGATGTCCTTATGATGTCAAGCCCCAGGGTTACATTGACCGCTTTGTCGAATGCCATTAATTTTACCGGAATGAGACCCTGATCGTGATACATAGCAATAATCGCATCGTATTTACCGCTCAGGGCACTATGGAACAGGGTATCCGCCGGGTAGGGGCCGACAACATCCATGCCCCTGTCGCAGGCCATGACGATCGCCGGTTCTATTATACGCTGCTCCTCGTCGCCAAACAAACCATTTTCGCCGGCATGAGGGTTAAGCCCGGCAACAGCGATCTTTGGCCGAGATATGCCAAAGTAATCGCGCAGGGCTTTATGGGTCAGGTCGATCGGGTCAAATATCTTGCCTATGTTCAGACTATTGCGAATAGCAAACAGGCTTTCATGTATGGTTGCCAGAGTTACCCGAAACGGGCCGCCAGCAAACATCATGGCATAGCGGCGGGCATAGCAGCGGTCTGCCAGCAGTTCGGTATGCCCGGGAAAATTCTTGATACCAGCTTTTACCCATGATTCCTTACAGATGGGGGCTGTTACTATGGCATCTAGTAGTCCGCGACGGGCCAGGGCTATGGCATCGTCAACGAATTTGAAAGAGGCAGCCCCAGCATTTTTGCCCGGCTGTCTTTTACTTTTGACCGAAAAGTCGATCTCGTCATAGTCTGCCAGAACGACATCAGTTAAAATGTTATTGGAAATGTTTTCATGTTGGATACGACCCCAATAAGGCTCTGCTTCCAACTGGTCGGCTGCATAGGCCATTACTTCGCTCAGGCCAAAGATCACAAAGTGGGCCGAAGTCCGCAGGCTGTGATCGCTCAGGGCCTTGATGATTATCTCAGGCCCGATACCCGCCGGATCGCCCATTGTTATGCCGATCACTGGTTTGTTGGTTGTCTTATTCAAAAACTAAACTCCTTGATTTGAACCAGTTATGAATAATAACCGTTGTATTTGATAATGTAAAGTGATATCAATTGAAACTCAGGTCCTGATGTGCGATATTATTCCTGGTCGTCGAGTAAAGTGGGCTTTAGCTCTGGGTGACCCCGTTGGTCTCTGTCAGACAAGGTCAGTCTGGCATTACCGCTGTTTCTTATTCCAGGGCTGGTTTGTTCTGGCGACCGGCTTTGGTTGCTGATCTTTTGGCTTTCGATTCCAGTCTTTTCTTCTGAGATGAGAGAGTTGGACGGGTTGCCTTGCGTACTTTCGGGCGAATAAGGGCTTTTTTTATCAGTTCAGCCAATTTATTCAGGCAAAGTTCCCGATTTTCATGCTGACTGCGCGTTTCCTGTGAACTTATTAATATCTGGCCATTGTCCAGCAGATATGGGGCGGCCAGCTTTCTCAGTCTGGCTTTGGCCGTTTGTGTAAGTGTAGGGCAGGCCGCAAGGTCAAACCGTAATTGCACCATCGAGTTGACCTTATTGACATTTTGCCCTCCCGGCCCGCTACTACGCGCCGTAGTAAACGATAGCCAGGTCCTGTCTATTATGATCTTGTCGTTTATAATCAGCATATTCAATATTATAACTATTGACCGGTCACAATGTTATAAAAAAAGGCCATAGTATTAACCATGGCCTTTTAATTTCTTTAACTTCAGTTTCAAAGCAGTTGTGGCAAACTTATTTTTTCTTGTATGCTTCAGCCGGGTCATATACTGTTTCGGCATTAAATTGCAGCTCGTCGCTGGTTCCGGTCTTTAATGAACGGTAGAAACATGACATATAGCCTACATGGCACTGACCATTATTGACCTGTACCTTCAGGATCAGGCAGTCCTGATCGCAATCAACCAAAATCTCTTTTACAATCTGTACATTACCCGACTCTTCGCCTTTGCGCCAGAGCTTGTTCCGGCTGCGACTATAATAAACGCCCCGGCCAGTCTTGATCGTTTCAGCCAGAGCCTCATCGTTCATGTATGCTACCATAAGTACCTGACCGGTGGCGGCATCCTGTGCTATTGCCGGTATTAAACCGTTACTGTCAAATTTTGGGGTGAATTTCAGCCCGACTTCTATTTCTTTTGATGCGCTCATTTGGTTCTCCTGTTGTTGGCTTTTATCGCATTTTTTCCAAGCGGTGAATTATAGCAAAAAACGCTATAACTGTAAAGTGGCAACTGGCAGGCCCAGAAAATCTGCCCGCTAATAATATTGGAAACAATATTATTATAGGCCCTGATTCTCTGGTTCAGGTTTATCGGACCAGGCAGGCCTGCATAGGACAGTCAGTTTTCCCTGAGATTATGGGACTTTGTAACGATTGTAGCGTTTGGGTAGTTTTTCTGGTCTGGGAAAGCGCAAAAAAAATATAAATATAAGAATTAATAAGTTCAGTTGCCCTGTTTATCTGACGAAAAATAGAGCGGAGGACGAAGTAGAGGTTTTTGCCAGGTGTAATACCGGGCAAGAAAAAGAGAGTATTGTGTACTGACTGTTTGACCAGGTCAGGAGAAGAGCTATGCCGATCAAAAAAATTGATGAGATATTGAAGTTGCTGGAAACTTGCGACCAGGATGAGATGTCTGAGTTACGCAAGATGATGGACAGCGCCAATTCTCTTATGCAAATGGTTAATATCGAGACAGGTGCCCTGGAAGCTCGAAATATGCGCAATGAAAATCGCATACCCTACGACTCTTCTGCTGTTGTTACTCGCCTGACGGGGGTAAGGCCAAATGAAAAGACGGTATTCAGTGCTGAGCTTAAAGATGTTTCCCGTTCCGGTTTATGTCTGGTAATTGAGGGGCGGTTTGTCCCGTCCCGTCTTATTAAGGTAGATTTTGTTACCCCGGTTGGCAAAAACAAAGAGGTTGTCCTGGAAGTTGTCCGGGTCAAGGACAAGCATTGCAAGCATGATGATTCGCTGCATACAGAGATCGGCTGCAAGGCCATCGACTATAAGTCGGCTAATAAAATAATTGTTAAGGACCATAAGGTATCGCAGATACGCGAGAAAATCCAGAAACACCAGAGGGTGCTGGTATTAGTCGTTGGCGACCATTTCAGTGATACCGATCAGTTGATATATGATAAGCTCAGAAAATCTGGCTATAATGTCAGAAAGAGTTTCAGTGTTCATCAGGCATTAGCCAGTGCCAGTAAGACTCAGGCTCAATTGGCTATCCTGTGCAATGGCTCCAAAATGAAATATGATGAAGACTTTGTCAAGGGGTTCCGCTATCGTCCGGAATCGCTGGCTACGATCGCTATTGTTGATAATGAAAGTGACCGTCGCAGTCTTAATCGGGCCGGTATAGATGAATGTATGACCAGAGATTCTGTTGAAGGCTATCTGGAAGATGTGCTGGAAGCAGCTATAATTGGTCATGAGTTGAGGCAGGAAGCAGCCCGCGACCGCAAACAGGTGTTATTGGTCAGCGGTGATAATCTGACCAGAAATACGATAAAAGATATATTTGAGCAGCACAGATATGGTTCG
>JAFGDI010000322.1 GCA_016932145.1 Sedimentisphaerales bacterium | reverse complement strand
TCCGCAATAAGAATAAAGCTGCCCAGGAGCAGAACAATCGTCTGAATTTTGACATGTCATTGTCCAAATGCCTGCTTGCCGCCGGGACAGCTTGTATCATTGCTATCATTCTGCTGCCGATCTTCTGCCAGGGTGACCAGACCAGATTCACTGCCGCAGGCTCGACTATTACCCTTTCAACTGTCGCATCAACCGGCCAACAGGCATTTGCCGTTACCGCCGCCTTCTTCCTGGCGGTCATGGCCAGCCATCAGTTGTTCAGAACCACTGGCCGAGCGTATCTGCCTGTCCCGCTGATAGTCGCAGGCTACTTTTACCTGAGAGCCAATAACTCGATCTGGGACAGCCTCTCAGATATCGGAGCCAGTTGCCTGCTCTTACCCCCGGGGTTCGTCACCCTATCGGTTGTACCACTAACCTTTGTCGTCTTTGGCAGCATAGGCATAATCTGGGGCTATTGGAACAGCTACAAACTTCATTTCGCCCGAGTAAATAACCTCATAAAAGTCAAATAAACTGGGCCGACCCTTTTTGGCTGTCGGCTACAAAATCAAAGATATAACAACATAGCGTGAGAAAAAAAGCAAAAGGCAGGCCCAGAGGTCTGTCTTTTTTTTCACCCAACTCTATCATTTACAATTATTTATAAAAAATTGCAATAATTTTGAAATTAGAGTTGAAAAGTCCGATAATTACAGCTATAATTGATAAAAAGAGTGCAAGACTCTGCTATAAAACTGAATATAAACTTTGTTGGTAGTGAGCTAACTTAGGCGGTTATCCGGGGTGGTAAGGGTAGATATTTCTGCTTAGTTCTGGGTAATTATGATCCATTGAGTAACCAGCTCACAAACAACTTATTCCCGGACTGGAGTCGATCCAGTCCGGTTTTTTTTTGGTACTACCAGCACTACCCTCGCCCTACTTCCCTCAAAATAGATAAGATCTGCAATTCCTTATATTTACTATTAGTTTAAGATATGCTAAAATAAACGCCGAATAGAAAAGCAGATAGAGAAACTAACATTTGCATTAACCCCATTAGTTTGCGAAAGAGTATTATCAGCTATGGCCAATGAAATAGATATAGATCGCCTGTCAGCCAGATCAGACAAGGATGCAGCTAACGGAGTTTTGCCCCAGGCTCGAGTTGACCTGGAAATAACCGAGCAGGTATATTACGGACACCCTTGCTTTGTCCTGAAAGACCCGACCTCATTGCGTTATTTTCGGTTGAGACCGCCGGAATATACAATATTCAAGATGCTTGACGGTAAGACCACTCTGGAAGATGTCCTTAAAACGCTCGCTGATCGATTCCCCGACGAAACTTATGACGCTCAGGCGGTAATGAGTTTCATTATTATGATGCGAAGCGGCAATCTGCTGCACGGCACAGGTGATAATATCTCAGATTACCTGCTTAAACGCAAGCAGTTACAAACCAGAAGTTTTTTCCAGAAGCTCAAGACTGAATATTTCTTTTATAAGATACCATTACTTGACCCTGACAAACTGCTGACTGCCATGCACCGGACCATAGGCCCCTACATATTCAGTAAGGCCATGGTGATCTTTACGCTGCTTATGTTCACCGGGGCAATATATCTGCTATTCAGCAATATAGACAACCTGGGCGGTCGTCAGCCCATATTGAGCTGGACGAACCTGCTGTTTTTGTTCCCGGCTTTGTTCTGCATAAAGATAATCCACGAATTTGGGCATGGCCTGACCGCCAAGCATTTCGGTGCAGAAGTGCATGAAATGGGCATACTGTTTCTGGTTTTCATGCCGGCAATGTACTGCGATGTATCTGATTCCTGGATGCTCAGCCAGAAATATAAGCGAGTATGGATAACAGCGGCGGGCATAGCTGTCGAGGTCTTTCTTGCCGGGCTGGCAACCTGGGTATGGGCCGTAACTGTGCCGGGGCAGGTAATAAATCAGTTTGCCCTGAATGTCATGCTGGCTGCCAGTATAAATACGATCATGTTCAACGGCAACCCCCTGCTTCGTTATGACGGCTATTATTTTGTAATGGACATGCTGGAAATACCTAATATGAAGCAGAAGGCCACAAATTACCTGGCATATCTGGGTAAAAGGTATATTCTGGGCATGAGCAAAGCGGAAAAACCGATCGATGTCGAAAATCGCGAGATGGGCATATTTGCTTTTGCCGTTCTCAGTGCAATATATCGCTGGTTCATTATGTTTGCCATCATATACATGGTTTGGGTTTTCCTGGACCCGTATGACTGGGGAGTGGTAGGTGGCATTCTGGCAGTAGCTTCGATCTATGCCTCATTCTTTGTCCCGGCAGGTAAAATGCTTAAGTTCATGGCCGCCCAGTGGGATAGTCTCAAAATACACCCGGTAACCGCTATCTTACTGACTATTCTGATACTGGGCTCTATCTTTGGCATATCTTTAATACCTCTGGAACAGTCAATCGATACACAATGCATCATTCGTCCTGCCGGGCTTACGCCTTTGTATGTCAGCAGGCCCGGCTTTGTCTCATTCAATGATACTGACAATAAAATGCCTTACGATGGCATGGCTGTAAAGACTGGCGATCTGCTTATCAAGCTGTCTGACCCGGAATTAACTTATGCTGTAAGCGACCTTGATTTGAGGAAAAAACAGGTTGAATTAAGGCGAAAAGAAGCCGTCAAAATGGGTAAAGATGTGGAAGAAAGGCAATTACTGGAGGAATATAATGCCCTGGACCTGCAACTTGAACGAGCTAACTCGGAACTAGCCAGACTGGAGATTCGTTCCCCGATTGATGGCATTGTCCTACTCAAAAGCCAAACACCCCTTAACTGGCTGGAGGGGACATATCTTAATATAGGAACAGAACTTCTGGCGGTATGTAAACCAGGCTGCTTTGAAGCTGTTGCCGCGGTAAGATCACAGGATATGGAATCTGCCGCTATTGAACAAAAGGCCAGGATTAAACTCTGGGCTCTCGACAGTAAGGTTATAGACACCAGGGTTACAAGCATACCAGAGACAAAAGTGCAGGTATTGAGCAGCCCGGCATTTGCCACTGTTTTCCACGGTGATATTCCTACTGAGCCTTCGGCCAGCGAAGAAAAGATGCTTAAGCCATCAGATAATATCTATGAATTAGTTTTGCCTATCGACCCGGAG
>JAFGDI010000321.1 GCA_016932145.1 Sedimentisphaerales bacterium | reverse complement strand
GCCGGGAGCCAGGAAACATGCCTGAGAGCTTTACACCCGGCCTGAGCCAGAATGAGCCCCATACTGAGCAGGCCCTGACCGCCAAAACCACTGGCACGCAGGCAAATAGTACCATAATCCGGATCGGTTATCGGGTTGCTCATAGCTTTTAGCTCATGACTGTATATTTTATTGAGAGATTCCAGTGTAAAATCGCTCTGAGGGCGTTTGAAAGGGCTGGCATCATCGCTGCGGTCAGCAAAAACGCCTAAGGGAAACTCCTTTACCATTGTATTGTTGATAAAATCAACAGAAGACTGAGCATCGAGTTTCATAGTAACCGGGCAAACGGTGAGTATTTCGACAAAAGCATAGCCTTTGCCATCTTTCTGGATCTCCAGCGCCTTTCTTATGGCCTTGCGTGCTTTGCGAATATGATTTATATCTGAGACCGCAACCCGTTCGATATAAACCGGGCTTTTAAGAGTGCTGAGCATCTCGCACATATGAAGCGGATAGCCAGCCTGCTGAGGATCTCTGCCATCAGGAGTAGTAACAGTAACTTCACCGATAAGAGTGGTAGGGGCCATCTGACCGCCAGTCATTCCATATACAGTGTTATTAACAAAAATAACGGCCATCTTTTCGCCGCGATTGGCCGCCTGAATAGTCTCATTAAGTCCAATGGAGGCCAGATCACCATCACCTTGATAGGAGATAACCACAGCATCATCGCAAGCCCGGCTTATGCCGGTGCCGACAGCCGGTGCCCGACCATGGGCCGACTGGACATTGCCGGTATCGAAGTAATAATAAGCGAAAACGGCACAACCTACCGGACTGATTACGACGCAGCGATCCTGTATGTCCAGGTCGTCAATTGCTTCGGCGATTAGTTTGTGGATCACGCCATGGCCGCAGCCGGGGCAGTAGTGGGTAGTAGTTTGTATCGAGCCATCTTTACGCTCATATCTATCGTAGATAGAGTCAGGTTTTTTTAACAGTATTTTTTCCATTTTTTTATCTCAAATAGGCTGGGACAGTTCACCCGGCTGAAATCATGCCATAGCCTTTATTCTTTCTGCCATATCTGTTATAGCGATCAGATTGCCGCCATAGCGATTGATCAATTCGATCTGATGACTACTACCCAGGGTCAGTCTGACATCTTCAATAAGCTGACCACTGCTTAATTCTGCTACCAGTACTTTACAGTTCCTCTTGCCAACCAGGTCTTTGAGTTGCTGGTCAGGAAAGGGGAATAAGGTCTTGGGTCTGAATAAGCCTGCTTTGATGCCATCTTTGCGGGCAACTTCGACCGCGGAGACTGCCATTCTGCTGACTATACCGTAGGCAACTATCAATATGTCAGCATCATCAGCCATGAATGTGTCGTAATCGGTTTCTTGCTGTTGGATAACTCTGTACTTTTCCTGTAGCCGAATATTTAATTCTTCGAGTTTGTCAAAATCAAGAAATATAGAAGTAATGAGGTTCTTTCTGGTGTTTTTTGTACCAGATACGGCCCAGGATTCATCGATTTGGGGGGTGATGGCGAAATCGGGGAACTTAATGGGCTCGATCATCTGGCCCAGTACGGCATCAGCCAATACATAAACAGGGGTACGATATTTGTGGGCCAGGTCAAAGGCCTTAATGGTCATATCGCACATTTCCTGTACAGAATTAGGTGCCAGGACGATACATTTATAGCAGCCATGGCCACCGCCCTTGACTACCTGGAAATAATCGCCTTGTTCCGGGCCTATATTGCCCAGCCCGGGGCCGGCTCTCATTATGTCAACTATTACACAGGGCAGCTCAGCGGCTGCAATATAAGAAATTGCTTCCTGCTTGAGGCTTATGCCTGGCCCGGAAGAAGCTGTCATTACGCGGTGGCCAGTAGAAGCTGCACCATAAACCATGTTTATAGCCGCTTCTTCAGATTCAGCCTGAACGAATTTTCGGCCCAGTCTGGGAAATAGTTGAGATGCTTCATGCAGGATCTCACTTGCCGGCGTTATCGGATATCCGAAATAACAATCGCAGCCGGCGTATAATGCCCCGGCGACTGCCGCTGCATTACCCTTTATCAATTGAGTTGCCATTCATGCTCCATTTTTTAGCAAGTCCCAGATCCTTCTGGGTCTTATGTGTGCCTTTGCATAATTGCTCTGGAGGTAAGATCTATAATATCCAACCCCTCAAAAGGCTGCTGCAGGTTTATTCTTCCTCACAGCAGATATCTATTACATTAAATTCTGGACAGGCGTAGAAACAATTGCCACAACCCGTACAACCCTGCCCGGCATATACTACCGGGGTAAAGCCGCGTGAGTTAAGTTTTTCACTAAGCGACAATAGTCCTAAACCGCATGCGTAAACACATCTTTTACATGCTTTGCATTCTATTGCATTTATCCTGGGATATGTCTGCTTTCTTTTCGACATTATCTGCCCTTCATTTACTGTTTATCTGATCATGCACAGTTCTACGCTATTGGCTGGATGAATCCTGACTAATAGCCTTGTTCTGAACTATTTAAAACTAACGAGGAATTATAACCTCACCGCAATCAATGTAGGTTGCTAATTCCTGTCATGCTCATATTGTCTTAACATATATTTATTTGTCAAATATCAAATTGCTTTATTCATCGGGGATTATACAAAAACACTTATCGATATTCAAATAGAACTCGTAATCAAATGCAAATTCATAATATATTAGTGGTATTTAGAGTAAAAAATAACTGCCATTTTGTCCGATAGTAAAAATGTGGCCCTAAAGCGGTGAGTAATATGCCGGTTTTTTGTAACTCTATCTTCGCAAGATGGTTACATTTTAACGCAAAAAGGCCTTCTTTTAACCTTTTTTTGAGATAGAATACATAAAGTAAATGTTGATAAAGGTTTAATT
>JAFGDI010000320.1 GCA_016932145.1 Sedimentisphaerales bacterium | reverse complement strand
ATGCCTGAGCATATACAATAATACACTTAAAGCAGAATTGGAAACCGCAAAGTAGCAGAAATGACAAATAAAGTCCTATTTTTTCAAAAGAATGCAAAAGATTTAAATAAAAAAACTCTTGCGTGTAATAATGCAATATTCTACAATAGAGACCAGCTTATTCAATATAAGCAAATGAGCTCCTATTCAAGTTTGCTATGATGTGATATTCACAGAAGATGCAAACGAACACAATTCGGGGATACTTTTCTTAACGGGAAAGTATCCTTTTTTTTGCTGGATTATTTCATTGGCCCAATCGACCCGGTTCTGTATAATAAAGGTTTACTATACAGGAGTATATAGATGCCGAATCGTCTGCAAATAACAATACTGGTTGAAAATACTACAGAGCGAACCGATCTGGGGGTAGAGCATGGCTTGTCGCTATGGATCGACTATCGAGATCATAAAGTTCTTCTTGATGCCGGTCAGAGCGGTTTAGTCGCCCAGAACGCCCAGACTCTGGGCATAGACCTGAGCCAGACAGACATATTAGTCCTGAGTCATGGCCATTACGACCACACCGGCGGGGCACCGGCAGTATTAAAGCTGGCACCTGAGGCCAGTGTCTGTATGCACTCGAAGGCCTGCTGGGGCCGTTACAGTCGGCGACCTGATGGCATGCATTATATAGGTATGCCGCGTCGTTCCCGTCAGATAATAAATAAGCACTGGAAAGTCTTTACCGACACCCCCACTGTAATAACACCTGGCATAGGCGTAACTGGCGGCATACCGCGTAATTGTCCGTTCGAGAAACCAGAGATAAAGTTTTCACTCAATATAAACGGTTCCAAGCCCGACTCTGTTCTGGACGATCAGGCGGTATTTATCAAAACCGACCTGGGCCTGGTAGTATTACTGGGCTGTGCTCACGCCGGAGTGGTTAATACGCTGGACTATATTGACAAGGTCAGTAATAACAAACCGATACACGCCGTTATTGGCGGTATGCACCTGGAAAGTGCCAATCAGGAAAAGCTCGACCAGACTATCACCGAATTGCTCAAGCGAGATATCAAACAGATAATACCCCTGCATTGCACAGGCGAAAGAGCCGTTGCTGCCATGCAGGAAAGCATGCCCGACCGGGTCAGGATCTGCCATTGCGGCGATACGATAACCTTTGAATAAAAGAACCTGCCCTGAAGCTGGAAATAAAATAAAAAACGGAGAGCTGAACTTTTGTTCGCTCTCCGTTTTTTTTTATCAGGAAGCTGCCCGATAGCTCACTGGCGTCTCCAGCTCGGGCTCACCAAATATTTTGTCAGAGAACTTGCCATACCAGGCTGCCCCCTGCACCTGAATAATATAAGCCATTGCAATGATCAGGGCTATGTCTGAACCCTGCTGACCAAAAACGGTCATGGCAATAGCCAGAGCGATCGAGAGATTTCTCATTACCGTACCATAGACCAGAGCAATAGCATCGTTGCGAGTAAGCAGCAGTTTGCCAACGATCGTACTTAAGCCGAAATTAAACACATAAAGCAATAACAATGGAACGATCAGCTTTAACAATAAAGCCGGCTGAGCAATAATAGTCCTGGACTTCAAAGCCATAGCAACAAAGACAATACCCAATACGCCCAGAGTAGAAAAGAGCGGGAATTTATTTTTGAGGTCGGTGTTATACTTCTCCTGACCATAGCGACTGACTAATAGTCGCTGAGTAACATTGCCGGCAAGCAGCGGCAGAAAGACCATAAGCACTATCTGGCCAAATATATTAGCCAGAGGTATCTCTACTACCGCCCCCATCAGATAACGGGCATACAATGGAGCTGCCAGCGAACCGAGAATAAGGCCGACAACTGTCATCTTTACCGCGGCATTCATATTGCCCCTGGCAAAGCCGGTATATGATATAGTCATACCGCTGGTAGGCAGCAGTGAAGCCAGTAAAAGCCCCAATGCGATCAGGGGTGCATCGGCAAAGAACAGCTTGCCAATACCAAAGGCAATAAAAGGTATTATGCCAAAATTGATCAACTGAGTTAACAACTGCAATTTTGTATCACCATGGGTAAGCAGCTTTTTCAACTGCATATTTACCATCATGGGATATACCATAAGAAAAGTAAGCGGCATAACCGTTGCCTTCAAAGCTGAGACATCTGCCAGCCAGCCGACAATAATACCTGCAAGCATAAAAGCCGGTATGGAATATACCAGATTCTTCTGTAATAAACTTAAAACACGAAATACGATCATACTTAATCCTCGATCTCTTTAATCAATTTTCGAGTCCATAGGGCCACATTACCACACCGCCGTCCATTACTTTGACATTGGTATAACCGTTGGCCTTTAATATCAGGGCCGCTTCATAGCCTCGTAATGATATCTTACAAAATGCGATCACCGGCTTATCGTGCGGTATCTTATCCAGACTGGTACGAACCTTGCCCAGCGGTATCAGAACTCCACCGGGAATACGGGCCGCATTATACTCATCTGGCGTGCGAACATCGAGCAGGAAGATATCCTGACCGGCATCGAGCATAGCCTTAACCTCCATCGGGGTCACAGACTCAAATATACCATCGAGCTTATTACGGGCGATATTAGCCGCAGTGATTATATTATCCATCGCCGGGGCAAAAGGAGGAGCATAGGCCAGATCCAGATTCGCTATATCATCAACAGTCATCTTTGCCGTTATCGCCGTAGCTGCCACATCGATCCGTTTATCGGCATCGCCCGGACCAACGCCCTGCATACCCAATAAACGGCGAGTAGCTTTATCTACTACCAGCTTGAGCATAACCGTTTTAGCAGTCGGATAGAAATGAGCCTTATCAGGGGCCGGTGTCAGAACCGTAATAACATCATAACCCTCAGCTTTGGCCCTGACCTCAGACAGGCCAGTAGCACCAACGGCAAAATCAAAGACCTTACATATGGCTGTGCCTAATACGCCGGGGAACCGATCACGGCCGCTGCCGCAAATATTATCAGCAGCTACACGACCCTGCTTATTGGCCGTTGAACCAAGCGGCACATAACATGGCTTGCCAGTAACCATATTGGTCATCTCCACGCAATCGCCTGCTGCAAAAATATCCGGGTCAGAGGTCTGCATCTTATCATTCACGACTATACCGCCGCCCTTGCCAACTTCCAGACCGGCAGCTTTTGCCAAAGAGCTACTGGGTCTTACACCAACAGCAATAATAGCTATCTCACTGGGTATCTCTCCTTTGTCTGTTATCACCTTTTCGACAGAGCCATTACCCACCAGGGCACTTACCTTAGTGCCAGTGAGAACCTTCACGCCTTTGGCATTGAGATGCTTAACTACCTGTAAGGCCATTTCCCAGTCTAAAAAGGTCAGTATCTGATCCATAGCTTCAACTACTGTAACACGGGCTCCCATCTCAGCAAAAGCCTCTGCCATTTCAATACCGATCAGACCACCGCCAACTATAGTGACATTCTGGGCCGACCTTTCCTTGAAGCTGGCTTTGATACCCTCGGCATCTTCTACGCCGTGCAGGGTATATACATGCTGCAATTTTGTTCCCTCGATCGGCGGCACAAAAGAAGATGCACCAGTTGCCAGTACGAGTTTATCATAAGCAACCTCACAGGTTGTATTATCTTTCAGATTACGGGCCGATACTTTCTTATTCTGACGGTCAATTGCGGTTACTTCGGTATGATTGCAGATCTTCACATTTTTGACATTCTGGAAAAATACCGGATCACGCACCACACCTACCGGCGTACTCATCAGCTCTTTCTGCTCTTTTACTACGCCTGAAATATAATAAGGCAAGCCGCACCCGGCATAACTGAGGAACTCGCCCATCTCAAACAAAGTCACCTGGGCCTCAGGGCACAAACGAACTATTCTTGAAGCCACTTTCGGACCGGCAGCCACACCACCTACTATTACCACTTTTAACGCCATTGTACTATCTCCTGTTCTAACCCGTTTATTTGACAGCCAGATAAAGACAAAAATAACTGACTATCACACAAAGCCTTATTTCATTCACCTTTAAGAACATATATGAGCTTCTTCACTCTCTCATCAGTTACATAGTAACAGGTTTTTACACCTTCTTTGCGATAGTTTATTATGCCCTGCCCACGCAACACCGAAAGATGCTGCGATACTGTTGATTGCGGTAATTGTAAATTCTCTACTATTTTATTTACATTACAGCCATCGCCTGACATAAGACCACATACCATACGCAAACGCACCGGATGGGCCAAAGCCTTTAACAAATCACTATTCTTCTCAAAATCTATCGTTTTATCGTTCATTGCATTATTCATATATTAGGATAATACGATGAATACAGACAAAAGTCAAGCCCGAGACAAGAAAAAGTATTTTTACATAAGCATATACCTATAAAGAGATTAAGATAAAAACACCTTTATCAGAAGTGAAATTTCTTATCTATTCTACTGAGGGAATGGGGAAAGTAAGGTGGAACACACACTTATCGGACTCTGCCAGAGCTACGGCGATCTGCCCTTCATGGCGTTCCATGATCTTTTTGCACAGGGGCAGATGTATGCCGGTACTATAGGTTTTATCACGATATTCAAAGGAACGGAAGACATCGAAGATGATCCGCAACAGCTTCTGCGGCATATCTACCGGACTGGCCGCCAGATTAATATTCCAATATTTACCAGACTGGACCGCGGAGATCTGTACCTGTAATACTTCGGACAAGGCAAAGAGGTCAAGGGCCTCGATTATCTTAACGAACATCATCTCGATCTGCTGACGATCGGCAAATACCACCGGCATATTACCCCATTGCAAAACCAGATCACCCTGTGCCAGCCGACTGGCCAGAATAGTCCTGACGGTCATCATAATATCATTGAGATCGACATTTTCCAGCGGATTACCACGATATACCATACGAGAATAGACCAACAGCCCATCAAGCATACCCTGCAAGCTATCGCAATGCCCGACTATAGCAGAAAGTGAGCGAGCCGCCTGCTGAGACTGGGCCACCTGCTGATCTTCATTTAGTTCGGTTATCGTCGTCGCTATCTGCTCTAACCGACCCGAAAGCTCACCTGAGGCACGAGTTACAAAATGCTCCAGCTCGCGATTACTACACTCCAGTTCAGTAGCAAACACGCGGATCTCTTCCTCGATCTGGCGGCGTTCGGTTATATCTTCGATATAAGTCACAAAATAATCCGGCTGCGGACTATAGGCCAGAACCGAATACCACCTGCCCTGATTGTATGAGTAAATATCATGACGGATATGGATACGACACTGATCTACCTTATGATAGAGCTTGTCCCATTCCAGGGTAAAATCAGTAAGAGCAGCCACTTCGACCAGCGACTTGCCTATGACCTGCTCGCGATTTAGCTTCAGTATATCGGCACAGGCATCATTCACCTCGGTGAACTCATATCGCTCTATTTCACCAGCGGCATTACGAACGGCCTTATGACAGGCAAAACCATCAAGCATACCTTCAAACAGGGCTCTATACTTCAGTTCACTCTGATGGAATGACAGTTCCGCCTTCTTCTGCTCTGAGATATCTTCGACTATAAAAAGGGCATAATCGGGCCGGCCGCTCACAGAGCGAATAAGAGAAGCTGAAACCTTTACCCAGGCATAATCTTCATCACCAGGCAGCATCTGCCTTTGCTCGATCTGATAGTGGGCACATTTACCCGCCGCCAGGTCGTTAAATATGCCCGTCGCCCCTCGCATATCTTCCGGATGCAGATAAGCGGCAAAAGACTTCATTCGCAACTGGTCAACCGTTCGGCCGGTAAGCTGCTGATACACCGCATTACATTCTACTATCGAACCATTGAGGTTTAACAAAGCAATGCCAATGCCGGAACTGCGAAATATAGAGCGAAGATAGCTTTCCTTCTCACGAGCGACCAGCAGATTGCGTTCCATCTGCTCTGTTGTCATCTGCAACTGACGACGCAGCCAGTCAATATCAGCATTATCATCTATATATAAGATAAGATCAGTACCACTTATTACCGCCCTGACCCGAACATTTAACACCCGTCCGCCTGACAGGGTAAGCAATTGGTCAACCTCACAGCAGCCGCCGGCAGCACCAGCCAGATTACGCAAGTCAGCCAGCAGCCCACCACCCTGATCGTTCACTAATGTACCAAAAGGATCACCAACGCAATCACTATTGCCCTGAGCCAGAAACTCAAGCGAACGATCATTGGCCAGCTTAATAATGCCCTGAGCATCCAGCACGACAACCGCCTGACTGGAATTAGCCAGTATTCTGGCCAGTAACTCATTTTTCTCTGATTCTTTTTGCATATTAACTCAAAAAATGCGTCTTATCGCTCCTGATCTTGCCTTAGAAAAGAAGATTATAGCAAATACCCGACTGACACTCAATAAAAACGCCGGACATCATATTAAAATGTCCGGCGTTAATATATCTATACTCTCACATTCGCCCCTGACTATACACCAGCGACTAATGCAAGTTAAATTCTCTGCAAGCTCAGGCTCAGGCCAGAAACTCCTTAACCTCAGCCTCGGTCAACTGACTTGACTTCTTACCCATTTCCATACTCAACCAGCTCATCACTGTCGGGGTATAAGGAAATGTGCCAGCATTGATCAGCTTGACAATATCTTCTCTTCTACGGACAGTTTCTTTGTCCTTCTTCAGAGAATTCTCCTTGCGAGTGATCTTCTGATTTTCCATACGCCCATCTAATCTGTCGCGTCTCTGACCCATGTTTGTAACTCTCCTGTATATCGATATTTACATAATTTACTTGTACTAAAGACGGGTTATTATACCAAAATTATCGATTTTGTCAAGACTTCTGTAAAATTGATAGGACTAACGCCTGAAATAATGTTTGACAGGATAACCGCTCGAATACTCGCTGGATCTTTATCGCAGTTTTCGTAAGAGTACAGCGTTTACGCTGCTAATTTCTTTTTGGACTGGCCACGCAGTGATCGCAGAGCGATATACCGCTCGAATACTCGCTGGATCTTTATAGTAGTTTGAGTTAGCAGTATTTGTAATTGTTATTACTTAACCGTTCCGGCCCCGGCTGGCTTCTGGTTTAAGATTTTATTATCCACTAACACACCAAAGCAAAACAACTGGCGTTTTTTGTTCTGCCAACGGACTTAACCCATAAATATTGCAAAGGTAGTTTTTTTTGTAATGTAATCAGACCCTCTTGTACGATAAATCTCTTGTAATAAAGACTTTGAGAATGTGGCAAAAGATTTTACCCAATGGCTTAAGGAGTGAGGAACAGGTGAAATTCAATATTAAATTCGACCCGGTTAACAATATTATCAGAATATCTGAGCTTAGTAACGAACTGACCTTCAATGAGGTCAAAGATATTTGCAACAGATGTTCCACAATGGTCCTGGAGCAGAATTGCTATCTCATACTTTGCGATATAGACCAGCTAAAACTGACGCTGGACACTCTGGAAATGATCGATCTGGCAAAACTGGTTCAGGAATCACCTACCGCCAGCGAAGCCAAAACCGCCATTATCTATAACGAAAATTATACCGGCATCGAAAATCTCGAATTCTTCCAGCAGCTCTGCACCGCCAACGGCTACCGCCTGCGTATCTTCACCAGCGGAGAAAACGCCCTCAAATGGCTCACCAGCACCAGCACCGCCAACACCTGCCGGCCTTTTCGCATACAACTTTAAGTGAGTTAATCGCGAACTAATAATCAATTTCAGACTCTATGTAACTGCTCACACACCCTGGGAACGCCGACAGTTGAGGGCAAAGCCCGAAATCCCGACAATTCGGGACCCGGCAAACGAAACGCAATAGCAGTTCAACTTCTAAATGCTAATATATATACCTTCACTCTGGCCAAAACAATCGGGAATCTGTTAGTTTTGCCTGTTAATGGCCGAGCTGGGGCTCGGCGTTCCCAGAGAAGAAAAACACCTTGAACGGTTACTACTCTACGAATCTGAGACGACGAAATTAAGACGCATGATTATGTGGCTCTGCAATTTTGAGACGACGAAATTGAGACGCATAATCATGCGTCTCTACTTACGGCGGTCAGTTTGCGCTATCGGCGGCTAGTTGCTCTAGTTGTTCCCAGCGGGTGTAGGCTTGTTGCAGTTGTTCATCTAACTGGGCGGCTTTGTTAGTGGCGGCAGTTACGGTGGCAACATCTTTTTTGAAGAAGGCCGGGTCGCTCATTGTCTGATTTATTTCCGCGAGCTGGGCTTCGAGCTTTTCGATCAGAGCGGGCATGGTATCGAGTTCCTTGCGTTCATTAAAGCTCATCTTACGGGGCTTCTGCTGCTTCTTGATCTGTTTAGCCTCTTCGAAAGCGGCGGTCCGCTGTTCTTTATCCTGCTGCTTTTCCGGGCTGTTATTCTGCAGGCTGACTTTCTTTTCCAGCTTACCGCTCTGAATGAGCCAGTCATCAAATCCGCCGCCGTATTCTTTCACTACGCCGTTACCTTCTAAAGCGATAGTACTGGTAACAACATTATTAAGGAACTGCCGGTCGTGACTGACCATAAGTATCGTGCCTTCATATTCCAGCAGTAATTCTTCCAGCAGCTCCAGGGTTTCCATGTCGAGGTCATTAGTGGGCTCATCGAGAACCAGCACATTAGCCGGCTGAGCAAAGAGCTTGGCCAGCAGCAGGCGATTGCGTTCACCGCCGGAGAGATTAGCCACAACATTGCGGGCCTGCTTGGGAGTAAAGAGAAAATCCTTGAGATAGCCCAATACATGACGGGGCTTATCATTTATGATTATCTTATCAGTACCCGGGCAGAGATTTTCCTGTACCGTCTGCTCCAGGTCAAGCGAAGAATGGAGCTGGTCGAAATAGGCCACTTCCAGATTTGTACCATGACGGACATGGCCGCCGCAATTGGTCTCGAGCTGACCCAGCAGCAGCTTAATGAGCGTAGTCTTGCCAGAGCCATTACGGCCGATAATGCCAACCCGGTCACCACGCTGGATAATAGTCGAGAAATCCTTTACGATCGGGTCGCTCTTATCAGCATTATAGCTGAAACCGATATGCTTGGCCTCGATAACCTTGCGGCCGGTAGTAGGCCCTGATTGCAGTTCGACTTTGACCTTGCCGATAAGCTCTTTGCGTTCCTTGCGATCTTCCCGCATGGCTTTCAGGCGACGCACTCGCCCTTCATTACGGGTACGCCGTTCGCGTACTCCCTGCCTGATCCATACTTCCTCTTCGGCCAGCCGCTTATCGAAAAGCTCATTCTGGCGCAGTTCATCGGCGATCATCTGATCTTTGCGTTCGAGATATTTATCATAGCTGCACTCGAAACTGACAATGCGCGTGCGGTCAACATCGATGATCCGGGTAGCGAGCTTCTGCAAAAAGGCCCGGTCGTGGGTAACAAATACCAGCGTGCCTTCATACTTGAGCAGGAAATCTTCCACCCACATTACCGCGTCAATGTCCAGATGGTTAGTCGGCTCATCAAGCAAGAGAATATCCGGCTTACAGACCAGCCCCCTGGCCAGTAATACCCGCCGCTTAAGACCGGCACTAAGACTGCTGAACGCGGCCTCACCATCAAGGCCCATACGGGTTATTATCGACTCAACCTGCTGATTGGCCTGCCAGCAATTGATGGCATTCATGCGGGTCTGAACTGCATCGAGCCTCTCGATCATAGCCGGGTCTGGGTTTAATGACACTTCATGACTGAGATGATGAAAATCACTGAGCAGCTCACCGACATTGCCGGCACCTTCGGCAATAACAGCAAATACATCTTTATCGCAACCAACGGGCACCTGCTGCGACAAATAAGCAGTGCGCAAGCCCTGCTGGCGAATGACCTCACCAGTATCGACCTGCAACTCACCGGTTATTATCTTCATGAGCGTTGACTTACCCGCTCCATTACGGCCAAGTAAGCAGATGCGTTCACCAGGCTCGATTGCCAGGTCGATATTTTCCAACACCGGCGGACCGCCGTAGCTTAATGATATATTTCGTAATCCGATCAATGCCATAGTTATTTATCTTTAATAATCAGGGGATAAGCAAAGCGTTTCCAGGGTTTAGTGGCCAATAAAGTAAAAGATATGTTATTTTCCTTCGCTTAACAATTTTATCGCTGCCAGCGGGTCGGGGCTGGCGAAGATGGCATTGCCTGCCACCAGAGTATCAGCACCGGCAGCTATTATCGACGGGCCGGTACTGCCAGGGTAAATTCCGCCATCAACTTCCAATCTCTGGTCCGGACGAAGCATAGCCTTAATAGCCCGGCATCTGTCAATACTCTCAGGCATGAACTTCTGACCGCCAAAGCCAGGCTCAACTGCCATAAGCAGTACCATATCAACATCGGCTACAACCGCCCTGAGCAACTCAACCGGCGTGCCCGGCTTGATCGTCACGCCCACACTTACGCCCAGTTTACGCATGTCAGCTACGAATCCTGCCGGGTCGGCAACCGCCTCCAGATGGAAGGTTATGCCATCAGCTCCGGCCTTGACATATTCCGGAGCATAACGCGGGGCATCACTTATCATAAGATGCACATCAAAGAACAGCTTACTGTGCGGACGAAGTGCCTTCACCACCAGCGGGCCTATCGTAATATTAGGCACAAAATGACCGTCCATTACATCTATATGCAGCATATTAACCGCCGGCTCTACCATAGCCACATCGCGGCCCAGATTGGCAAAGTCAGCACTTAATATCGATGGTGCAACCTCTATTGTACCTGTCGGGGGTAATTGTATCGTCATTGTATCTCCTGGCTGAGTAACCACAAAAGCATCTTAATAAGACCTGCTTCTCGGCTCTCATTCTATCTCTCGGTTCAATTCACAAAACGACGGTCAGGCCTGCGTGTTAGTAGGCATAAGGCTCGCGACCATTCTCAACTCGCAGCTTATTCTGCAACCGGCGAACTTCACCTGTCACCTTATTGAGCAGCTCATCGCGGTCCATAGCCTTAACCTCGGCAGCAGTTATAACCTGGCCATATTCTATCTTTATCTTACGCAAACGCGGCAACTTACGCTGACGAGGCCAGGCGTCCCAGGTGCCATCAACCGCCACCGGCACAATAGCCGCCTTTGCCTTACGGGCGATCAGTACAAAGCCATTTTTGAAATCCCTGACCTGACCGTCAGCACTGCGAGTACCTTCCGGAAAGATCATTACCGCTCGCTGCTGCTCCAGCCGATCAACAATATCACGGATCGCACGCATATCAGCCTCACCCCGACGAACCGGGAAAGCATTAAGATTGCTTATGACCTTACCAAACCACCCCTTAAACAAGCTCTCGCGGGCCATAAAATCCAGCTCTCGCTTCATGCCGCAGGAACAGGTGACCGGGTCAAGATAACTCTGATGATTACCCACGAGCAAAACTGGGCCGTCCAAAGGTATGTTTTCCTGACCTACTGAGCGAAAACGCCAGAAAATCTGCAAAAGCACCCGGAAACTACCCCGTACCAGCCGGTAAAACAGCTTGGGCCTGCCATTTACGCCTGAGCCCTGAACCGAACCGGCGTCAGATGCTCCCTCTCTTGTATTGATCGTCTCTGTCATGATATAAGAGGTGAATTATAGTCGATACTGACAGGCAATGCAAGATGTGATAGTTGGCATAAAAGGACTCAATAAAATCAGCGCACTTTCCAGCCAGTGGGGAAGAAATTACTAAAAAAAGCAATATTTTATATCTCCCTTATTCATATATATTTATAAAAGATAAGTAAGCAATTTCCTCT
>JAFGDI010000319.1 GCA_016932145.1 Sedimentisphaerales bacterium | reverse complement strand
GCGATGAGTCTTGAAATGCTCAGTGAGTTCCTTGATCCTGGCAGAGAGCACAGCAACCTGAACTTCAGGTGAACCAGTGTCACCTTCACAGGTAGCATATTCAGCGATAACTTTTGTTTTTAATTCTTTATTAATCATTTTTCGTTCCTTCCCCGAGTGACCCGAACAACGGAATCATCCAGAATAGAAGTTTATCCATATTATTAACTGTAAGCTCCTGACTACACCGTCAGGAACAGCTTTAATAGTAATATCAGACACAGAAGATTATGGTCAAATACTATATAAATTAGTTATTGATGGCTGTAATCTGAACTTCGAGATAGCTCTGGCGGTGACCAATGCGTCTCTTAGACTTTTTACGACGACGGAACTGCATTGGGTAAACTTTAGGGCCAAATGCCTTACCCTGAACAGTAGCAGCAACCTTAACACCAGCAACATAAGGAGCGCCAACTTTAATAGTTTCGCCATCCTTAAAAAATACCACTTTGTCAAAATCAATTGTGGCACCAGCCTCAAGATCACGATATTCAATAGCAAACTTCTTGCCTGCTTCTACTTTATACTGCTTGCCGCCATCTTCAATAATTGCGTACACGATGTAATCTCCTGTTATTATTTAAAAAATACATTCTCTGTCTTCAGTGAGTCGCTCATTATCTCATAATTCATGACAAAATCAAGAGTTTTCACAACTTTTTTTCCGGTAATTAAGTATTTTGCGGTGAAAAACAGATTTTTCAAGTGTTTTTCCCGCAACAAGAACACATATGTCCGGCGGAAACCAGCTCGGCATAGGCGATATGGTCGGCCCAGATGTCATAATGTGCCATAAGGGGTTTGATATTTCGACCAGAGAGATACTTTAAGGCCCAACAACATTGAATAGAAGTTGTCATAGTAACGACCGGGGCAATAACCCCCCTGGTCTGAGCGGTATCAACCTCATTTCTGGAGGCCGGCGGGTCAAAAACACAGCGTAAACAAGGATTGCCTGATGCCGGGAAAAATGCCGCCATACCAGCAGCACCAGCAACAGCGCCGTATATCCAGGGAATATTATTGCTTACAGCATAATCATTTATAAAGAACCGGGAAAGAATATCGTCTGTGCCATCAAGAATAATATCATACTTGCCGGGCTCGAAACTTGCAGCGGTTTGAACATCGAATCTGGCTGTAAATGATTCAAGTTGCACCTGTGAATTTATCCTGGCAAGATGCTTAACCGCCGCCTGAGCCTTAAAAGCCCCCTGCCGGGAATCTTCCTCATCGAAGAGTGCCTGCCGTTGCAGGTTGCTGAGTTCAACCCTATCGGGATCGACTATATGGAGAGAACCGATACCAGAACGCACCAGAGAAGCTGCTATATTAGTACCCAGTGCCCCACAGCCAATAAGAAGTACCCGCCCGCGAGAAATAGCCTCTTGCCCCTGCGTACCAACAGCCGAAAAAGCGACCTGTCGGCTATAGCGTGAATTGTCGATTATATTATCTGTCATTTTGAATTATAGCGGAGCTGATAGGGTAAGTGCATACTTTTGCAAAAAAAACAATACTGCCTCAAAAGAGAAAAATATACTTTAGAATAAATGAGCTTATCAGAGCGTCAACAAAATTTCTGAGCCTCTGCCAGATCGACCTCATTAAGAATGGTTTTTCTGCTTCGGCTGTCTCGTGCGTGAATGAGTATTCTGGCGATCTCATCGGGCATAAACCCGCATTGTTCCAGGCTAACAGGCAGGCCGATCTTATTCATAAACTCTTCGAGAATGGCAGTGTTCTGACCATGTAGCCGAAGTATAAATGGAGTAGCTGCCCCCACCTGAATACCGTGATAGTTTGACCGCTGCGGGAATAGTTCATCAATAGCATGACTGATGGCATGTTCACTGCCGCTGCAAGGACGACTGCTGCCGGCGATCTCCATAGCCAGCCCGCTCATAACCAGACAATAAGCCAGCCGGCTGATAAAGTCTTCAGAGCCAAAATCATCCGGGTCCAGAGTAAGCAGCATATCATAGCTCATCATGGATAAGGTTCTGGCGAAATCATTAACAAACTCGCCGTACTTATCAGAAGCCAGTTGCCAGTCAAACAGAGCGGCCCGATTGGATATTACATCACCAATGCCGGAGCGAATAGCGGCTTTTGGAGCCGATTTAACAATAGCAGTATCAACAACGATACCAAGAGGGACATTTCCATTGGTTCGAATGCGTTTAGAGCTGTCAGACAAAACAATAACCGGCGAGTAAATGCCATCATTACTCAAAGCAGTTGGGATCGAGAGATAGTTCATAGCAGCCCTGGTAGCGGCATATTTTACGACATCAATCACCTGTCCGCCGCCAACTGCAAGAATAAGTGTGTCAGGCGGGCATGATTCAAGATGCTTAATAAGACGGTCAGCCTCAGTGAGACAGTAGTTCTCCACCAGGAAGATATCATGACAACTACCATCTATCTGACTGATAACAATAGACTTAAGAACAGGCATCGTAACGACGAGCTTATTAGGGAAAGACAGATTATGCCGGGCTATGATCTGGTCGATCCGGCCCAGCAGCCCCGGTCCCACGCTGAGTATTACAGGTAATCTTGTTGATAGGGTAAATAACATATCATCCAGTCGCTACAATTATTATATCAAATCAGCCCCTGTTATCACATAACAGACCGCAGTCTATACAATAAGACATAAGCATCAATTTTTAAACCAAAAAATGTGTAACTATTCACGGTGTTAATTTTGACATCAATAGTTTTGTTAGTCAAATCGCGTAGAAATAAG
>JAFGDI010000318.1 GCA_016932145.1 Sedimentisphaerales bacterium | reverse complement strand
CTCCGGGTGTATTTTTTTATTAATCATTTCAATTTTTCTTGTTAATTCTTAATTAAATTTATAGTCCCATAACTTATTCGGACGGAAAGATATTATGTGCATTTTAAACCTAAAATCCTTGTTTTAAGGTACTTAGGTTGATGTTGTTTGTTTTATGGATAATTTACTGTATTTTTTGCTAATTTTTGGCTATTAATTGGTAGAATATCTAATATGAATGGGCCAGTCACGGGTCTTATTCAGTTAAAATTTCAAACGAATTATGTTCTTAGAATTGAATCTGCGAATTGTGAATATTGAATTGTGTTTTAAAGAGTCAGGAGAGGAAAATGAGTATATTGGATAATTTTAAACCATTTCGGGTGTGTGTATTATTTTTAATATCGATATTAATGGCAGAATGTGCTTATAGTGCCGGTTTGAATGTTGACCAGACAGATGGCACGACAGTAGTTGCAGAGGGTCTGGTTCCGGACCATATTTACCTTTCATTATCCAGTGCCCCGTTAGCAGATGTGGAAGTGACATTAAATCTGTCATCGCTTGACCTGGAGCTCAATGGCGATTTTCCGGGCGATTCTATCACTATAACATTTACCCCTGCCAATTATGCAACACCCCGTCAGGTAAGTGTTGTTGCTATTCAGGATGGCATACAGGAAGGGGTTCATTCGTCTGTTATCAGTTTTGAGCTGGTAAGTAGTGATGTTAATTATAATGCCCTGGTTGTGCCTGCGATTACCGTTACAATATCAGATCATGTAATAGACCCATGTTCAGAGGCTGATATAAGTGGTGATTGTCAGGTGACAATGGACGATCTGATCATATTGGTTACACAATGGCTTAATGGTTATGAATGTAGTGGTCAGGACTGTGGTGATATTATTAATTCTGATGGAGTAAATATTCTTGATTTCAGTGTTCTGGCAGAGCAATGGGGTCAGTCTTTTGGTCCTGTGGTCATAAATGAATTTATGGCCAGCAATAAGGCAGATGACCCGGGCATTGATCAGGAGGCGTGGGAAGTCTTTGATGAAAATGGCAAGGCGGTTGACTGGATCGAGTTATATAATGTTTCATCTGTTCCAGTGAGTCTGGCAGGCTGGTATCTGACCGATGATGCAGATGATCTGGCGAAATGGGAGTTTCCAGCTTACGCCACAATAGCGTCTGAATCATATATGCTGATCTATGCCAGTGGTAATGATACAGCTGAGGGTGAATATATACATACTAATTTTGCATTGGGAGCCAGCGGTGAATATCTGGCATTGGTAAGCCCTGCCGGTGTGGTTGTGCATGAATACAGCCAATTTGATGGTGGTTTTCCTCCCCAGCAGGCAGATGTTTCTTATGGTATGTTCGGCTATTATACCAGAGAAAGGTACTTTTCGCCGGCTACTCCTTTAGGACCTAATGCAAATGCAGTAGCATATTCGGTTTCCGATACAAAATTTTCATTTAAAAGAGGTTTTTACACAGAGCCGTTTTATGTAGAGATAACAACAGAGGAATCGGGAACAGAGATTCGCTATACTACAGATGGCAGTACCCCCAGTGTGAATAATGGTCAGGTCTATGACCCGTCATATCCGATATATGTAAATTCCACAACAACATTGCGTGCCGCTGCGTTCAAAAATGGCTGGGAGCCGAGCAATGTTGATACTCAGACCTATATTTTTGTTGAAGATGTGAAGGTTCAGTCGCCTGCGGGGCAGGTTCCTGATGGTTGGCCGTCAAGTTGGGCAGCAAATGGTCATATTATGGATTATGGTATGGACCCAGAAATCGTAAATAATCCTGCCTATGCAGAATTGATCGATGATGCTTTGCTGGCCATACCAACCTTATCGATAGTAACAGACCCGGCGAGATTGTTTAATTCTGCCGATGGTGTATATGTTCATGTAGATAATGACACCAGAGTCAATGGTGATAGATATGAAAAGCAAGTTTCGCTGGAGTTACTGGATCCTGCCGGTTCTGATGGCTTCCAGATTGATTGCGGACTCAGGTTGCGGGGCGGCTATAGTCGTCAACTGACCAATCCCAAGCATTCATTCCATATGTATTTCCGGAGTGAGTATGGTAAGTCCAAACTGGAATTCCCCCTTTTTGGTGATGAAGGTGTAGCAGAGTTTGATAAGATTGATATTCGTACTAATGCCAATTTTGCCTGGCATGGTAACTGGCTGCCGCATTGGATAGCAATATTTAATACCTGTGTTCGAGATGAATACTGTCGCATAGCCCAGGGAATGATGGGGCATCCTTATACCAGAGGCAGGTACTACCATTTATATCTGAATGGTCAGTATTGGGGGCTTTATGGTACACAGGAAAGAATAGATCCCAGATATGCCGCTTCGTATATGTCTGGTGTAAAAGAGGACTTTGATACTATAAAGGTTGACTATGTTGGTCGTCAGGTTGTTGCTACCGATGGTAATCTGGATACATATCGGGAATTGTATGATGCGGTAATTGATGGTATAGACCCTGAAGAATACTATACTTTGCAGGGGCTCAACCCTGATGGTACGCCCAGTACTGTACATAAACGGCTACTTGATATTGACAATCTGATCGATTTTATGCTGTTGCAGTATTATTCGTGTAATACTGATGGTCCGGGTTCAAGATGGACTCCGACCAATAATTTCTATGCAGTCATAAATCGTGTTAATCCTGATGGTTTTAAGTGGTTTGCTCACGATAATGAGCATACTTTTGGTGTGTGTGAGGCAAATGACAGCCGGCGAGAAAATATGGTTACACCATATACTACTTCAGGTGCGAACTTTATCTATTTTAACCCGCATTGGCTGCATCAGCAACTTGCGGATCAGAATTTTGAATATCGTCTCAGGTTTGCAGACAAAGCCAGAGAAAGGCTTGCCAATGGCGGTATTCTTACCGCAGATCGTGTGCAGGCGGTAATGGAGCAACTGGCAGAGCAGCTAGATACTGCCATTATTGCTGAATCAGCACGCTGGGGCGATATGGTATCTTCTACGCCATATACACGAGCTACCTGGCTGGAGGCCTTGCAGTTTACCTATAACTTTTTACAGGGTAGTAAGACATCTCTGACCTATGCCAATCTTAATAATTATCAAACCTGGCCTTTGGAGCCCAGAGAAGAACGAGTAATGGACCAGTTCCGCAGTGTTAACTGGTATCCGGCATTAGATGCTCCGGAGTTTTCCCAGCATGGAGGGTATGTATCTGAAGGTTATGCTCTGGCAATGACTAATCCGGATAATACAGGAGATATTTACTATACTACTGATGGTGCAGATCCGCGAGATGTATTTGCAAGTGCTACTCAGACCGTGTATCTGATTACGGAAGATGCTGCTAAACAGGTTATTGTACCGTCAGGTGTATTAAATAGTCAGGGAGTATTGGCTGAGACATTCAGGGATATTCCTGGGTTTCTGGTGGAATATTTACTGCAAACGCCTGATTATCCTCATGCTCCAGATATGGTTGAGATATGGCAGAATTATGCGGTACCAGCTACCAACCGTTATGATAATTATGGCACAAGAACAAGGGGCTGGCTGTATCCACCAGTTACGGGTGATTATACTTTCTATTTGAACTGCGATGATAATGGCAGTTTGCTACTTAGTACTGATACTGATCCTGCTAACGCAACAGAAATAGCATATATTTATGGCCAGAACACCTGGGGTGACCCGGGTAACTGGAGCAAGTTTAGCTCTCAGAAATCTCAGGTTATTACTTTACAGGCAGGCAATGCATATTACATTGAAGCGTTGCAGAAGGATAATGTTGGAGGAGATTTTCTCTATGTAGGCTGGGAGGGGCCAGGTATTAGTGGCCCGACTATAATAACAAATGCTTATTTAAAGACGCCGGAGAATATCTGGACACTGCCATCTTATAATGCTTCCGGGTGGATATCAGGTTCCGGCGCGGTTGCATATGAGACCAAGCCTGGAGATGAGATAAATTATTCCAGTTTTGTAAGTTCTGGTATTGATGTTCAGAGTCAGATGTATGGAGTTAATTCAACCTGTTATATCAGAATACCATTTGTTTATGAGCAGTCAGACATGGATGAGCTTAAATTGAATGTCAGATATGATGATGGTTTTGTAGCTTATCTCAATGGTGTAGAGATATTGCGGGATAATGTAAATGAGACTGTCAGTTTGAGCTGGAACAGTGAAGCTCTGAACTTCCGTGATGATGCTATAGCAATGCAGTTGACCTCGTTTGATATAACGCAATATAAAGATCTTTTGATAAATGGCAATAATGTATTGGCAATTCAGGCGTTAAATGATAAACCTGATAGTAGCGATATGCTGATGTCTGTTTCACTGGTATGTCGTCAGATATCCAAAGGGCTTCCAGCAGCTACGGCAGTTAAATATGAATCGCCGGTAGTATTGAATAATAGTACCGAAGTTAAAGCCAGGGTATTTACCGGCAATAGCTGGTCAGCCCTGACCAGTGCAACTTTTGCTATTGGACCAGTTGCTCAAAGTCTGAGAGTTACAGAGATAATGTATAATCCTGAAAGTGCTAATCTTGAATTTATCGAGTTGCAAAATACTGGTACTCAGGCAATAGACATAAATCAGGTTAAATTTATCAACGGCATAGATCATACATTTGGCCATACTATAATTGAGCCTTCTGGTTTTGTCGTTCTGGTATCTGATAAAACGGCCTTTGAAGCAGCTTATATAGATATCCCTGCGGGCACCACGGTGTTGCAGTGGGCTTCGGGCTTGTTAAATAATGCTGGTGAAAAGATCGAATATGTTGATGCGGCTGGTAGTGTGATACAATCATTTAGTTATAGTAATTGGTACGACCTTACTGATGGTATGGGTTTTTCGCTTACACTAGTTGACGCAGGAGCGACAGACCTTAGTCAGTGGAGTCAGAAAAGTGGCTGGACGACAAGTACGGTTAAAGGTGGTACCCCAGGTGTATTTGATAATGCATTGGCGGCAAATAGTATAGTGATCAATGAGGTGCTGGCTCATTCACACGCTACGCTTCCAGACTGGATAGAGTTATATAACAACACTGCAAGTGCGGTCAATATAAGCGGTTGGTATTTAAGCGATTCAAGTACAAATATGCTTAAATATCAGATACCAGATGGCACCGTTATAGCCCCTTATGGATTCGTAGTATTTTATGAGGACAAACATTTTAGCGGTATATTTGGCTTGAGTGAAAATGGCGAAGAAGTAACGCTTTGCTCTGCGGTAAATGGCATTCAGACAGGATATCAGGTAACTGAGGATTTTGGAGCTTCAGCAACAGGAGTATCTTTTGGCCGTTAT
>JAFGDI010000317.1 GCA_016932145.1 Sedimentisphaerales bacterium | reverse complement strand
ATAGCAGGACAGGCATCCTGCCTTTCGCCTGAGTTGGCCCCAGTCGAAACAGGATTTGGATCTGACTTGCAACTGCAAGCCGTGGTTTTACCAGCTTCGCTGTCAATTTGGGTGTCAGACAGTATGCCTGAACTGCTAAGATAATATACCTGCCAGCTCAGCGGCGCCATAGCAGCAGCAAACAGCACGGTAACTCTCTCACCTTCCTGAGCGATAACCTGTCCGGGGCTGAGCTTGCCATCGGGCCGGCGGATGCTGATTGCCTGACCGTTTTTCCAGCCCGGCACTGTGAGCTTCACTTCCACTACATCGAGCCGCTCTGTTGCCAGCGGATTATACACCACCACCGGCATTCCCGCACCGGCAGTATTCAACCGGGCGGCCACTGCCAGAACATTGTCCTTTTCTATAGTCCGGAACAGATTCTCTGCCACTGCCTCATCATTCCACGAATATTCATAGGCCCGCGGAATGGAAGTGCCCGGCAGAATATCATGGAACTGACAGGCCAACAGCCGCAGCCAGGCAGCTTCGAGCTTTTGGGCTGGGTATTTTCGCTCGCCCAGCCATTTAGCCGCTACCGCCGCCCGTTCGGCCGCATCGGCGAGCTGTTCATTGCGGCGATTCCACTGTTTCATGGCCGCCTGCGAGGTTATCGACCCGGCGGAATGCTCCGTTAAGAGAAAATCGCCTTTATATACCGGTAACTGCGCCCGCTGCTCCGGTGTAATGTCTTTGAACAGAGCATCAGAAGCAGCCAGATATACCTTATAGAGACCGTCATCAGCTCTGGCCGCCTGCGTATAATTTATAACATCTTCTTCCCGGGGCGCTCCGCCGATATCGCCCACCCCATAATAATGATATTCGGCAAATACCCCATAACGCTGACCGTTATCAGTTATCCGCTGCGACCAGGTCTGCTCCTGATGAGCCGGTGTCAAAATAGCATCTTCATAGCGGCCCGGATCAATAGCCACAATAATATCACGACCATCTGTCCCCTGCCATAAGCCCAGAGTAAAGGGAATGCCACAGCCCCCCCAGATGAGCTTCTGGGTCGAAAACCCGATCAGGCCGCAATGCCGCCAGATCGAGGGAGTGTGTGCCATAAAACCAAAGCAATCGGGCAAAAAGAAATCATCACTGGCCTTGCCGAACTCCTGCCGGTAATATTCATTTCCCAGCAATATCTGCCGGATCTGAGATTCTACCGAAGGGGCCAGCACATCGCATTCCTCTACGCTGGAGCCTGAAACGAACCAGCGGCCCTGGCGAATATATTCCTTCACCCGCTGATAATATTCCGGATAATATTCCTTCATCATTTCATAGCGGATCGAACCGGTAAAGTTAAAGACAAAATCGGGATATTTTTCCAGCCGGTCAAAAGTCTCTTCCAGCGTCACTCGCAGATAATCCTTTATCGTCTTGACAAAATCCCAACGCCACTGCGTATCAAGATGACTATAGCCAATAGCATAAAGAACCCTGTCTTTACTGAGATCGTATTTAGCCTTAGCGTGCTTATTATCAGACATAAACGCAAACCTTCCTTCATTCAATGCAGATCAACAAGGCGGGATACTCTCGCGCCGGGCGCAGAAATAATACCAGAAAAAGACTAAAAAGTGAATGCTAAAAGCAGACCAAAAACAGCAGACTTATTATAACCGTACACGATTACAACTCTTATATCTTTCTGGTGTCGTAGGCCCAGTGCAGCAGAGCCTGTCTTTGTCTGGCCCGGCAGGAAATATCGCCGGGCTCGCAATTGACCTTTATCTGCACCAGATGCCGCACCATGGCACACCAGCGTTTTATCTGCCGGTCATCATCCGGGCAGCGGCGGCCCATATAATACCGACAGTACCACTGGAACCAGCCTCGCGGATCATCAGGCCAGATCCAGCCTTTTTCCCGCCAGTAGCTCAGCGGCTTGGAGGCATTAACACCAAAATAATTCAAACTCGCGTCATGCTTCTCCGAACAGAGCTTTGCCCTTTCAAACCAGGCCTCCGGATACTCAGCCCGACAGTCGGTCATATATTTACCACCAAAGACTCCAAGCTCCAGCATCTGCTTTGGCGACAGTTGCGGCTTGAACCTGATATGGAAATTTCGCCCGACAGGCTCAGTAAGATAATACTCATAACCCTGCTGCATCAGATCATTTACAATTATAAGCTGTCTCTTCATAATCTAATTTCCAGAATCAGAAAGTATAAACGCTGCCTTAAGAGGTTTCGCCTTCTGCGAGACTGTTTTAAGCAGGCTTTGCCTGCAATATAAATCAGACAGCTTCGAGCCCAGCGAGATTCATGAGCTTGTTTATGCTACGCATCACTATGTGTCTTGTTACTTATTACTTGTTACTAAACAGTTTATTTCACAGTTAACTCTGCAATCTAAGTAAACACTGTGAACGATTACTAATAATGTCAATAAAAATCCATATCTCTTATCTCACCGTTAAGAAATTGATTACCAATCGCTTCCTGGGCAATAGTGCTGGCCATACCATGCCCCGGGTGAACACTGGTATCAGGAGGTAAGACCATGAGTTTTTCCTTTATTGACCTAAGTAACTGGCTCTGACTGCCGCCGGGAAAGTCTGTCCTGCCTATCGAACCGGCAAAAAGAGTGTCCCCGCTGATAAGTATGCGGTCTTTTCTATTTAAAAAGCATAAACCGCCAGGAGTATGCCCGGGTGTCTCGATAACTTCCAGATTTACATCATGAAAAGTAATAACATCACCCTCTTTTAAGATTTCATCGGCCTGGCCCGGCCTGACATTAAGCCGCATCATAGCTGACAGATTCAGCATCGGGTCAATAAGCATATCAGCATCTCCTGCACCTATAGCCACAGGCACATCAGGGAACCGTTTCTTCAGAGTAGATATACCCGCTATATGATCACAATGACCATGGGTAAGAATTATGCGAACTGGATTCCAGTGCTGCTCGATCAGAAAACTCATCAAAGAGTCAACGCCAAAGCCCGGATCAACTAATATACATTCATCACTATTAGTCGGACTGGTTAAAATATAACAATTAGTCTGATAATCACCTAATGCCAAATGCCTTACATACATACTTTCTGATTTCCTTTAAGCTGTAAATTCTCTTTACTGAGATTCTATCTGATAAAACCAACAGTGGCAAGTAATATGCATTCTTTCTGAAATAAAGTTTTCCCCAGCCAGCCTTAACAATTATTCAATGTAATAAATGACTAATTTTTGAGTAAAATAATAACATAATTGCCTTTGGTACTATTTTTATGCTATATTATAATGTTATGACTGTGTGTTTTTCGCAAAAGAGAGAAAGAAATGTTATAGCCGACTGCGAACAGTCGAATATGGAAGGAAAAGTTAAGTATCATGCCTGAAAATATCTATCAGAGGTTGATGAGCTACCTTAGCGCCCAGCGTATGGCTACAGTAGGCAATATAGCTATTTATCTGGAAACATCTGTCGAAGATACCATTTCCCTGATCCAGGACCTGCAAGTAAATGATATTGCCAGACTGGTAACCGCCGAAAACAATTGCTCAGGCGGTTGTGGCTCGTGCAACTCTGCTAACCATAAACCAACGGCATACGATGAGAACACTGTCGCTGTATCAATGGTTAAAAGCCTGGAAGCCGCCGATCTGGCAAAATAGCATTATTATCAGGTCTGATAATCAACTTATTTCGTAACAGTTCACACGGTTACAGTAACAAAAAATCAGATAGTTTCGAGCGGAGCGAGAATCGTGAGCTTGTTTCTTGTT
>JAFGDI010000316.1 GCA_016932145.1 Sedimentisphaerales bacterium | reverse complement strand
TTACTTCAACTGCAACAAATAGTCAGGCAAGCTGTAAGTCCCGAACTGGCTTCGGGAATGCCTGACCTACTATTGGGCAACACGCCCCACAGTTTGAGCTCAATATTGTAATAGCAGATATAATCCTCTATCCTGATATCGAGCAATTTGTTAGTTTTGCCAGTTCATGGCCGAGCTGGGGCTCGGCGTTCCCAGAGAAGACAAACCGTGTAAGGGGTGGCAGTAACTTATAATGAGAGTACAGGTCCTATAACTTTTAAGCATTCGCAGAAAATTGCAATACGCTCTGGCGTTCCGAAGTGTATTGCGTGTCTTGTTACTAAATAATTAAGTTCACAGTTGAGGGCTTGTTGCCCAAAAGAAAGAATTTATTTTTCGCACAACTATTATACCAATATGCTCAAGATAACTAGCGATGCAATACTAATAATCTCAAGCAAGGCTGTAAGTCCCGAACTGGCTTCGGGAATGCTTGAGCTTGCTATTTTGCTATTACTATATGGTTTCCGCTGCAGGTGGCTTTTTCCCCCTACCTTTCGGTTAGGCGGCATCTGGTGTCTGTCTTACTTGCTATACCTGTGAATGGTTATGATTTTCGTATTGAATACATACGATTATTATTAGTGAGAAGGGGAAAAGTTGGGAATGTTGAGTTAATATTTTGCCGATAAATACTTCGTATAATGGGGCAAATACAGTTGCTGGTTATAGGACTAAGGCCAGGTGGTAATGGCAACTGAATTATAGTTGGAGATTGCCGGTGCTATGGCGATTAAGGGCAAAAGGTATATCAGGCCAGACAAAACGGCGTAATAATACACAATGAAGATAATAAATTTACCAGACAGTGAAGATGAAGATGCTATGTTCCGCTTGCAGGATTCGCGGCTGGCAGTGTTCAGCATATTGGTATTTACCTTTATGTCGGCTATGCTGGGTGTAGCGGACTATATGACGCTGGGTTATGGAAGCGGCATAAGCGGGCTGCTGGTGTCGAAGTCTGTATTGATCCTGGTGTCTGCTGGGGCCGTGTGGTATCTGTTAAGGTCGAAGGAGCGAAAATATTATTCGCTGTTATTATTTGGCTGGCAGATGTTGTATATATTGCAGATGATATACGCGGGGCTTTTATGCCGGGAGAATCAGCTAATAAATACGAGCCATCATTTACTGGCGGTAATAGCGATCTATGTGATCTTTCATAATCGGTTTCGGTTGCAGTTTTTGCCGGCGATGACGATAACGGTTTTTTCACTGCTGAACCTCTATGGCAGTCGGTCGGAACATGCGGGAGTGACATTGTTCATATTGCTACTGACCTTTTTCGCTATGCATGCGTTGGGGATAGCAGTAACCCTGACCTTACGCAAGAACCGGCGTGAGTATCTGGCGGCCCTGACCCGTCAGCAGCAGATGAGTAAGGTATTGGAGAAGATGGCCTTCGTAGATGATCTGACCGGAGTGTTCAATCGGCGTAAGATAATGGAGGTATTTGAGCTGGAATATGGTCGGGTGAAAAGATATGGCAATCAACTGGCGGTAATGATGCTGGACATAGATTTCTTTAAGCATGTGAACGATAAGTATGGCCATGATGCCGGCGATTGCGTATTGGTAGAGTTTGCCCGTCGAGTGAAGAAGGAGATTCGTGAGACAGATTTTATCGGCCGATTTGGCGGCGAGGAATTTCTGGTGCTAATGCCTGAAACTGATCTGGCCGGGGCAATGGTGCTGGCCGAACGAATCAAGAAGATGCTGGACGAAAGTGCAGTGAATATAGGGACAACGACGATCAGGGTTACCGCGAGTATTGGTATAAGTCTGGCACATAATAATGATCAGGCCAAAGAAGACTCTCTGAAACGGGCGGATGAAAGTCTGTATATGGCCAAGAAAGCCGGCAGAGATCGGATCTGCTGCGAAAATGAGATAATAACAGAAAAAGACAGCAGTTATTATGCACCCTAGTCCTTACGCCGGACGGGCGGGTGCGTGCGTGATGACACGCATGCGGGGGTATTGGAGTTGGGACTTTTGGGGTGGCGATTCCCGTTTGGAATCGAGAGGGGCTTAGGTTGGAGTTGGGACTTAGTTTTGTTTGGAGAATTATTTTTGGTATTCGCTGCGCTCGCGTTTACGCTTTAAGAGTTCCACGCTTCAGGTGGTTCTTTAGTTATGAGCGAAGCGAATACCTTACTTTCTCTGATGTTTGGAGAATAGTAATAGGTTAGCTTCGCTTTTTTTGTTTATGGATGGGCTGGGGATTTCGTATATTTATTGAGTTAAATTGAATAGAGAATTATTTTTGGTATTCGCTGCGCTCATGACTAGAGAACCGACTAAAGCTCGGGACTCTTAAGGCTCGCTGCGTTCGCGTTTACGCTTTAAGAGTTCCACGCTTCAGGTGGTTCTTTGGTTATAAGCGAAGCGAATACCTTACTTTACTTTATATTGGGGAAATAGTAACAGGTTAGCCGAGTTGATGCCCGGCTAACCTGAGTGGCTTTACAATCGTTTGAGAAGATAGAACTTTGCTGTAGTTAAGGGGAAGATACTTCTTATGGTTGAAGTATCCTGCTTCCAGAAGAAATCGCTGTTTACATTGGTTTCGAGTCCGAGGTCCAGGTCGCAGGAAAAAGTGCCCCTGATAGAAAGGCCCGAGCCTGAAGTATAAACGGAGCCATCGGCGTTATATGTAGTCCAGCCGATAACTATAGTCCAGCCATAACTTTCAACGATGAGCTTACCATATCTGCCAGATGCAGTACGATAGATGATAATACTGCCGGGGTTAAGTTCGTTGCCGACGGAGGCATCGATCGGACTAGAGCTCATAAGTGAATACATAGAGGCAACGGCATTGCGATTGAGGTCCTCATATTCATACCAGGTTTTACCCCAGTAATGAGCAAGTGTCTGGTAGTCCAGGAGCGAGATATCCTTGTCCCAGTTGATATCGTTAAAGTCGCACCAGTCCGGCAAAATGCAGTCGTCGCGTAGCCAGTCTGATACGAGCGTGGCAAGATCAGAGATGTTAACCGAGCGGTCATTATTGAGATCGCCCGGATATTGCAGGACATATTGCCCTTTCAGACTGAAATTGAAGTCCCAGGTGGAAGTAAGCCAGTTAGTCCAGGTGGTCATATCCGCCGGAGCGCCATTCTGGGTGCAGGTATAACCGGTGCAGGTTGGCCATATGCCGGCGCTTTTAGCTGCAATGGAACTGGTGAGCTTGGTATTTTCGCCATTGACCATATAGCAGGTGAATATATATTCGGTGTCAGGCTCAAGCCAGAGGTCATTGCCCAGGTAGAACATTACCCAGCCGCCATTAAAACTGGCCTGAGGATAATAGCTGGCGGTCTTTATTATAGTGCCATCGGCTTTGCGAACATGCAGTCTGAGCTGTACCAGATGGCCAAAACCGTCCGGGTTGTCGTAGTAGTCAAATCTTTTAGTGAAATAGAACCCCGCATATTTGGGGTTAGATTCATGAGTGAGTATAATGCTCTGGCCGGCACCAAGGTTTCTGATTGAGCCAGGGCGATCATCTCCGCCGAACCAGCGGGTACTGGTATAATCATCTTCGCGAATGAAGAAATCGATAAGTTCGCCGTCTCTGACCCGGGCATGTCTGGGGCCGAAAATATTGTTTGATTCATTGGCCTCTCTGACAGAGTTATCTGTATCAACCTGTGCATAGGTTTGCACCGAGCCAGTTGTATTGTAAGTATAACTGGCAACCATAGTGCCAGATGTTCCGGCAGCCAGTGAATTGAACTGTTTATATTTCTGGCCGACAGCACCGATGACAGGCGGATCTGGCAGATTTGCGTACCAGTCAAGCCAGAAGTAACCGGCATCAGTAGAGCCGTAATTGTGAATGGTTACGGTAATAGTGACCGGTTCTCCTGCTTTGGGATTTGCCGGGTCCAGAACGACAGATTCAATGCGTAAGTCGGTATTCTGGAATTCATATGCTCCCATATCGGCGGTAGCTGAGCCGTTTCCATCACCATCTAAAGGCCGGGTTACTTTGTCGAGATCAGTTGCGGGAGCCGAGCCATTGGATGCTGAATCGATACAGGGGCTGCCGGTAGTGAGGTGGAAATCGGAGACACCGGCAAAAAGCGGGTCAGAGCTGATATTGCCCGAGCCGGCGAAACCGCCCTGAATGCAGCTATAGGTAGCAGTTGCACCGGGTGTGCTGAAATCGCTATGTATGGCAGGGGTGCTATTGCCCCAGACGATAGTATTTACCAAAACCGGACTGGCGGTATTGCAATAGAGAGCGCCGCCATTACCTGTGGCTGTATTATTGGCCAGAGTGCAGTTTATCAGGTCTGGGTAGCCAATATGATATGATATAGCCCCGCCATTAACGCCGGCGATATTATTAGAGAACAGGCAGTTGGTCAATGTGCCATAAACGAGATAGTCGCCAAAGATAGCTCCGCCATTAGAGCCGCTGGCGAGGTTATCATCGAAGATACAGTTAGTGATATTTGAAGTTGTTTCCCACTGTTTGATCGCACCCCCGGCTTCGGCATCATTTGTGCTGAAATAGCAGTTGGCGATTGTGGCATTGGAACGCAGGTCGTAGATAGCCCCGCCATGAACACTGGCATGATTATTGACAAAGCGGCAATTATTGATATTTACACTAAGGTCAAAACCGAAGCAGTCATAAGTTGGCACTTCATCGAGGTATATAGCTCCGCCATTACCAGAGGCTGAGCCATTGGTGAACGAAAAGCCATTAATTTCACAAAAATCTGTAATGGACATACAGCGTACAGAGTTGTTGCCATTTATAACTGATTTGTAACCTTCAGGGTTGCGGTCAGCAAAGACCGGCGAAGCGATGCTCTCGGGGAAGCCGCCAAAGAGAGAGACGGTTTTGTGGATAGTTATAGTTGCAGTGAGAGTGTATGTACCCTGCTTGACCCAGATCTGGTCAGTAGGGGCGGTGCATTGTATCCAGACTGACGAAGCGGCGTTAACTGCCTGCTGAATGGTGTTAAAAGCGGTAGCCCAGCTTGTGCCATCACCACCTGCCGGGGCATTGTCGTTTACGAACCAGGTGGCAGCAGAAACAGAGGACAGAGGAAGAAAAAAAGACAGTAAAAAAACAAATACTGACAATAAATGACGATTCATAAAGCACCTAACCTTTCGACGCAGAGGTAGCTATATTGACATAAGACCTTACTATTTAATGTATTATCAATAAAAAGCCCTAAGAAACAGTATTGTATTACTAAAAAAAGAGCTTTACCATCTTATACAATATGCCTGATGAGTGAAAAAGACAAGTTAAAATTGGAATAACTCGAAAAAGCCTTTCAGCCTATAACTTATTATCGCCGGTTATTGATCATGCGGTATAAATACAAGGTAATCGTTCACACCTTTGGGAACAATCACAAAACAGAGGGGAAAAAATGGAAATACAAATCAACATAATCAGTTATATAGAAATACTTTAAGTGAAATATACTTAGTACTTTCAATTACCCCCCTAAAAACCTTTTTCTGATAAGTATAAGATGCGCGGTCTGCTTTGATTTATAACTCCTTGAAAATAAGGAATTTAAGTTGACCTGAATAAAAATGTGATTTTTTACAAATTTCTTTCACCTTTTTTGGTCGTTTTTTTCAATAACAATACAGAGGTATTGTTTTTTTGTAAGAAAACAGACCCGCTATATGCATTGATAACCCGGCATAGAGCACAGAGGCTATGCCAGCACCACTGCTTGCCGGGAGACAATTGACGAGAATAATATTATGAAAATAGCTGAAAATATTGTAACGAAGCCAGAGAGAAATACGACTTATATAAGAGAAAGACCGAGTCGAACCCAGAAATATTCTTCGCCCCCGGCATAATCCCGATTCTGGATAATGCCGGGGGGGGAACGATTTGACATTCGCATTGGTTATGAATTTTGTTGATTTGTAACAAACATTCAATGTGAACATATTGGAGATTAATTATGCAAAGTTAATTTTCAAGTTTTTAATTGTACATACCATTAAGGGTACTTAGCACCAGTGACACTGTCACAACTTGCTTCGTGGCGATTCGGGCTAAATCATACCCGAGGGGTATATAAGAACGCATTAGCAATTAAGTTTGAACCAATTATTTAATTGTGATTTATGATATTGACACAGTAGGCTTTTGATAGAAAGTTTATACTTTTGAAAGGATATAATAATGAAGAAAATATTGATCCCAGGAACAATGATAACTGTAATAGTTGGATATTTCTGTATTTCGGGTGTTTTTGCTGGTATTATATGTGATTCCAAGTGCACATCAGGGTCTTCTTGTTCAAGCAGAGTGTCGCCATGTAGTGGTTTGGCTTCCGGTGCTGTTTGTTCGTATGGTAGTGCAACAGGTACAATGCCTATTTGCAGGCCTCTTAAAAAGGAAAAATGTCTTAATGATAATTTCGTAAGTAAAGGGGTTTGTGGTTCCATGTATTCGGGCACATGTATGTATGAAAATGGGGTATTTCAATGTGTTGGTACTTTTACTGGTAAAACTTGGGATCCATTAATTTGTGTACCTTAAAATCATTCATTGGCATCCACTAAACATTGGTTTGGTGGATGCCTGAGTTAAGTTTTTTACAACCGTTCGCGGTTACATACTATTAAACA
>JAFGDI010000315.1 GCA_016932145.1 Sedimentisphaerales bacterium | reverse complement strand
AGAAGCAGCGTCGTCTGGCCCGCAACAGTGCAATACTGTCAAAGCTCAAGACAAATGATGTCATGGTGATAGATAAGCTGGAATTCGCAGCTCCAAAGACCAAAGAGTTTGTTGCGATCCTGAAGAATCTGAACATCACTCGCAGTTGCCTGATCGCAGTTGAAGATCATAATCTCAATGTATATAAGTCAGTAAGAAACATACCGACAATGGAGATCCTGGAAGTAGATCAGCTCAACGCCGGCGATATCTGCAACAAGCGTAAGCTGTTGCTGACCAAGAAGTCGCTGGAATGTCTGGTAAGTGCGTCAAACTGAAGTAATAATAACCTGTTAAACAGAGGTTAATAAAAGTGGATAAGTATCAGGTAATAGTAAGACCGTTAATCACCGAAAAAGGAACAAACCAGCAGACATTTGCTAATGCTTATCCTTTTGAAGTAGATAAGGCTGCCAGCAAGATAGATATCAAGGCAGCAATCGAAGAGATTTACGGCGTAAAGGTTAAAGATGTAAGAACAATGATCCGCAAAGGCAAGCCTTGTCGTCGCGGCTATACACAGGGTCATAAGCCCAGTTGGAAAAGAGCTATTGTTGTTCTTGAAGCAGATAATGTAATAGATCTGTTTTAATATAGTAAGTTAAGTAGTGGGCCCTTTATGGGTTGGGTTCACACAGTAATTAAGGAAAGTATAAATGGGTATTCGCGTTTATAAACCTACCAGTGCTGGTAGAAGAAATGCTTCGGTAAATGATTACGCCGAAATAACCAAGACCAGCCCCGAAAAGACACTGGTAAAGCGTATCAAGAAGCATGGTGGTCGTAACCACAGCGGTAAGACTACAGTTCGCTTCCGTGGCGGTGGCGCTCGTCGTATTTATCGTATGGTTGACTTCAAGCGTCTTAAAGACAATGTAGTAGCCAAGGTAGTTGCTATAGAGTACGATCCAAACCGTACTTGTCATATTGCTCTGCTTCAGTATGCAGATGATACCAAGAGCTACATTCTGGCACCTCTGGGCCTCAAGGTCGGTGAAGAACTTGAATCAGGCGACAGAGTTGAGCCAAAAGTTGGTAACTGTATGCCATTAAAGAATATACCTAACGGTATGGATGTTCACAATGTTGAACTTAATCCAGGCCAGGGTGGCAGGTTGGTTCGTTCTGCCGGTTCTGTTGCCAAGATCGCTGGTAAAGAAGAAAAGTATGTTACTTTGATCATGCCCAGCGGAGAAATGAGAATGGTTCGTTCTGATTGCCGGGCTACTATTGGTCAGATAGGTAATCCAGAGCATCAGTTAGTAGTAATAGGTAAAGCTGGTCGTAAGCGTCACATGGGTCGCAAGCCACATGTTCGCGGTAAGGCAATGAACCCTGTAGATCACCCAATGGGTGGTGGTGAGGGTAGAAGCAATGGAGGTCGTCACCCCTGTTCGCCTACCGGCTTGTTGGCTAAAGGTGGAAAAACCCGTGCCAAACGCAAGGTCAGTAATAAGCATATCATTCGTAGAAGAAAGAGTAAACATTACGGTCAGTTGGTGCTGTAAAGCGGCTAAGATCGCATAATATTGTTAAAAGGAATCGGCTATGTCTCGTTCACTTAAAAAAGGCCCTTTTGTTGATGAAAAACTCTACAAGAAGGTAATGAAGCTGGAAGAAACCGGCAAAAAAGATGCAATCAAAACCTGGGCTCGTCGCTCTACAATAGTGCCTGAGTTTGTAGGGGTTACCTTTATGGTACATAACGGTAAAATGTTCCATAAGGTATATGTGACTGAAGATATGGTAGGTCACAAGCTGGGCGAATTTTCGCCAACCCGTAATTATCGTGGCCATGCCGCTGATAAGAAGAAGAAATAAAGGTTTAACATAAATATATAGGAATTAATCTGAATGTTAAACGGTGAAAAACTTAGAAATTGTCGTGAAAATGCAGGAATGAATGTCGATGACCTCGCCAGAGCCATCGCCAACCCTGTAAAACCAGAATTGAAGGCTTTAGAGTTCAAGAGATGTCTGGGTAATATAAAGAACTGGGAAAATGGCTTATATGCCACTCGTCCCAAGACAGAAGATATCAGGAAGATAGCCAGTGCCCTCAAAGTAGGTGTACAGGAGATACAGACCTGGGCTGCCAGTCATAAGTTCTGCCCCATGGCACCTCGTAAGGTTCGCCTGGTAGCTGATCTGATTCGTGATCGCAATGTCCAGGATGCCCTTGATCTGCTCAAGTTCACAAATAAGCGTGCAGCAGTATATGTAAGACAGGTATTGCAAAGCGCCATAGCTAATGCTGACGAGCAGGATGTAGATATCACTACCCTCTATGTTTCAGAATCAAGGGTTGATGGTGCAGGTCCTCGTCGTGGTACAAAGCGTTGGCGTCCGAAAGACAGAGGCCGTGCCGTATCGTTCATAAGGTTAGCAAGCCATATTCATGTAAGTGTGAATATTGATAATAATAATTAACCGCCTAAGCGGATTTTGAGGTAAGATTTAATGGGTCAGAAAGTATCGCCAATAGGTTTTAGAACAGGCATAACACTTGGATGGCAGAGCCGCTGGTTTGCTCCCAAGCAGGCATACGGTACTTGCCTGGTAGAAGATCAGAAGATTCGTAAGTTTCTTGATGACAGACTCAATCGCAGCCAGCCTTACGGTGCATTGGCTAAAGTTGAGATAGAAAGAACTCGTGATGATGTAAGGCTGACTCTGCACACATCTCGTCCTGGAATCGTAATTGGTCCTAAGGGTGCCGAGATCGAGAAGCTGCGTGAAGCAGTAGAGGACCTGATTAATCGTAAGGTTACCTTAAATGTAGTTGAGATCAAGAACCCAGAACTCAACGCTCAGCTGATAGGCGAAGGAATAGCTGAACAGCTCAAACGCCGGGCTGCTTTCCGTCGCGTAATGAAGCAGTCATGTGAAACAGCGATGGCTTCAGGAGCTAAGGGTGTTAAGATTATTTGTTCTGGCCGTTTAGGTGGAGCTGAGCTGGCTCGTAGTGAAGCTCAGATCCTGGGATCAATTCCCCTTCAGACTCTCGATGCTAATGTAGATTACGCACTTAGTCTGGCCAGATGTACCTATGGTATAATTGGTATCAAGGTATGGGTTTACCTGGGTAAGTTTGGCGAAGAAATTCAGCCAAAGGCTCCGGCAAATCGTGGTCGCGGCAGACGCGGTAACTAAGACAAGTAAACTAAGATTTTAGAAAGAGGATTTTAGTCATGGCAATGATGCCAAAAAGAGTTAAATTTCGTAAATTTCAGCGTGGTAAAATTAAAGGCAATGCTACCCGCGGAAATTATGTAGCCTATGGCGATTTCGGCTTACAGAGCCTTGAGCCTGCACTCATAACAGCTAAGACTATTGAATCCGGTCGTGTTGCAGCGAATCATTTTCTGCGTCGCGAGGGTAAGATATATATAAGAGTATTCCCCCATCGTTCAATCACAAGCAAACCGCTTGAAGTTCGTATGGGTAAGGGAAAGGGTGAAATTGAAGCCTGGGTGGCCACCGTCAAACCAGGAACAGTTCTGTATGAGATTGGTGGCGTATCTGAAGATGCTGCAAAGATGGCATTACTCAGAGTAGCCCATAAGATGCCCGTCAAATGCAGATTTGTAAAGCGTCGTCACATTGGCTGATAATCGCTTAAGTTCGGACTAATTTAAGATAAGAGTAAATTAAAATGAAGATTAAAGAAATCAGAGAAATGAATACAGAAGAGCTGACCGCTCAGATCGAAGTTCTTAAGCGTAAGAGATTTGATCTTCGCTGTCAGAAAGTAACTGAGAAAGTAGAAGATACTTCACTTTCCGGCCACCTCAGGCGTGATATAGCACGCATTAAAACTGTAATTCGTGAACGAGAAATAGCTGCCCAGAAGGCGTAACCTGATTTAATTGGAAATAATAATGGCGACCATAGAACGCAAAAAGTTAAAGACTTACAGAGGTAAAGTTGAAAGCATATCTGGTGAAATGACTATTAAAGTCGTTTTGAGATATCTGACCAAGCATCCAAAGTATGGCAAGATGCTCAAACGCAGCACCGTAGCCCATGTTCACGATGCCAATAAGCTTGCCAAGCTTGGCGATACCGTAGATATCGCTAAGTGCCGTCCAATCAGCAAGACCAAGTGCTGGCGGTTGGTTAGAGTAGTTGAAGGAATATAATCCGAACTTAGGTTAAGATTTAGCAGGAATTTACTGATGATACAGCAGGAAACAATAATAGACATTGCTGATAATACCGGTGCCAGGGAAGCCCTGTGTATTCGTGTACTCGGCGGTAGTACAGCCCGTGGCAAAAAGACTCGTAAGAGTGCCAGTGTAGGCGATGTAATAAAGGTTTGTATAAAGAAACAGCTTCCGACATCAAACCTGGACCCGAAAAAGGTATATCGCTGCGTTATAATACGCTGTGCTTACCCGATGCGTCGTCCCGATGGCAGCTATGTAAGATTTGATAGCAATGCCGGTGTGTTGATCGACGATAATGGCAATCCGATTGGAACACGCATTTTTGGCGCTGTAGCCCGTGAACTGCGTGATAAGAAGTTTATGAAGATCATTTCGCTGGCATCGGAGGTGGTGTAATATGGCAAACAGAATTAAAAAGGGTGACACCGTAATGGTAACAGCCGGTGATTCTAAGGGCACTCGTGCTAAGGTATTGAGTGTTGATATAGAAAAAGGCAAGGTTTTGGTTGAAGGCGTTAATGTCGTCACCAAAAATGTTAAGCCCTCACGCGTTAGTCCTCAGGGTGGCAGAATTCGTATAGAGCGTCCGATTGCGATCAGCAATGTAATGCCCATCGATGCCAAGACCGGCAAAGCTACCCGTGTTAAGTTTACCGAAGTAAAAGGTAAAAAGGTTAGAGTATCAACAGCTGGTAATCAAATAGATTAAATAAGGTTTAAAAAATGACCCGACTTGAAGCATTATATAAATCAGAAATTAGAAAGAAACTCGTTGAGAAGTTTCAGTATAAGAACACAATGCAGGTTCCAAAACTGGAAAAGATCGTAGTTTCTATGGGCGTAGGCGAAGCTTGTCGTGACAAGAAACTCATCGAAGGTGCTGTAAGAGATATGACCTCTATAACTGGTCAGAAACCTCAGATCTGTGCTGCTAAGAAGAGTATCTCTAACTTCAAACTGCGTGAAGGCATGGAAATCGGTTGCAAGGTTACTCTGCGTGGCCCGATGATGTATGAATTCCTCGACCGTCTGATTTCTGTAACTATCCCGCGTGTACGCGACTTCCGTGGACTCAATCCAAAGGGTTTCGATGGCCGTGGTAACTACAGTATGGGTTTCACTGAGCAGCTTGTTTTCCCTGAGATCGACCCAGATAAGGTGACCAGGGTACAGGGTATGAATATAGCTATGGTGACGACAGCTAAAACCAATGCAGAAGCCAAGTACTTGCTTGACCTGTTTGGCATGCCGTTCCGTGGAAAAAATGATAAGGCAAACTAATCACTCCTATTAAGAGGCGTATATGGCGACTAAGGCATTAAGAATAAAAGCTGAAAAGACACCAAAATTCAAGGTTCGTTCCTATTCTCGTTGTCAACTGTGCGGCAGACCCCGCGCTGTTTACCGCAAGTTTAAGATATGTCGAATCTGTTTCAGAAATCTTGCCAGTGAAGGTAAGATACCTGGTGTTAAAAAGGCAAGCTGGTAATAATAATTAAGGTTATAAAAACCTGACATTGGAGTAAAAACTGATATGAGTCATTGTGATCCTATAGCTGATATGCTTACAAGAATTCGCAACGCGATTCGGATTGAACAGGCAAGCGTAATAGTAAGATCAACAAAAGTATGCCAGGGTATAGCCCATGTACTTAAAGATCAGGGCTATATTGAAGGTTTCGATGTTATCGAGACGGCATGTAAGCAGGCTGACCTTCGTATTAAGCTCAAGTATGGCATATTGGGTGAAAAGGTTATAACAGAGATCAAACGCGTTAGCAAGCCTTCTTGTCGTGTTTACTTTTCAACTTCAGACCTGCCTAAAGTAATGGGTGGCCTGGGCATTGGAATCGTGAGCACTAATAAAGGTGTTATGAGTGACATTGAATGCCGCAAACTTAATGTTGGTGGTGAGTTGCTCTGTACAGTGTGCTAAGAGATACATATATTAACTTCTGAATTTGGAATAAGATATGAGTCGTATAGGAAAAAAACCAGTAGCAGTGCCCGCAGGTGTGACTGTAGAGGTTAAAGGGCAGATGGTTAAGATTGCATCGTCAGCTGCCACCTTAACCTGGCAAGTGCATCCTTTGATCAATGTTGCTTATGATGCCGACAATAAGGCTATTGAAGTAACTCGTCAGGGTGATGACCGTCAGTCAAGAGCTTTACATGGGACAACTCGTGCTCTCCTGGCTAATATGGTTGTTGGTGTAACTGAAGGTTACAAAATTGATATGGAAATCTATGGTACTGGTTATGGTGTTAAGCAGACAGGCCAGGATGTAGAACTGACTGTTGGCACTGCAAAGCCACACAAGATACAGATCCCGGCAGGCGTAAAGCTCGCCATCACGGTTCCTAATGCTCGTGGTAATGACACACCGGCAGTATTCAGCATAAGCGGCCCGGATAAACAGGTCGTAGGTCAGTTAGCCGCCAAGATCCGCAAGGTTCGTCCACCAGAGCCATATGTTGGTAAGGGCATTCGTTATAAAGACGAAAGAATCGTTCGTAAGGACGGTAAAGCCTTCGGTAGTTAATTAAGTTACTAAGAAGATAGAATTAATAATTTTTAAGCTGGACAAGATTAAATGGACAAGACTAAAAGCAAAAATTCAATGAGGCTCAAACGCAAAATGCGTGTGCGCAAAAAAGTGTCTGGAACGGCTACATGCCCCCGCCTGACAGTTTTTCGTTCACTCAGGCATATGTATGCCCAGATTATAGATGATGAGGCCGGTTGCACACTTGTTTCAGCGTCAACCATGAATGTAGAAGTTGATGGTGCTGGCGGAAACAAAGATGCCGCTACTAAGGTCGGTGAAGCTTTGGCTCGTAAGGCTCAGGAAGTTGGCATCCGTCAGGTATGTTTTGATCGTAACGGTTATAGATACCACGGTCGTATCCAGGCTCTGGCAGACGCTGCCAGAAAAGCCGGTTTGGTATTTTAATTATAAACCAATAGATTTTGGAGAATACACGTGGCTCAGGCAGCACGAAATCAAGAAGACAGCAATAATGCTTTAGAAGATCATGTAGTAAAGATCTTCCGCTGCTCTAAGGTAGTTAAAGGTGGAAGAAATTTCAGCTTTGCCGCATTAGTTGTTGTTGGTAATCGTAAAGGTGAAGTCGGATTCGGATATGCTAAGGCAAATGAAGTTCCGCCTTCGGTAGAAAAGGCCATTAAAGAAGCTCGCAGGAGTCTCCAGGCCATTCAGCTCAGTGGCAGTACTATACCGCACATGGTTAAAGGCCGTTTTGGCGCTACCAGTATAGTGCTGGTTCCTGCCGATCCGGGTACTGGTATTATTGCCGGTGGCTCTGCAAGTGCAGTATTGCGTCTTGTTGGAGTAAATGATGTGCTAACCAAGATCTATGGCAGCACTAACCCGAAAAATGTCGTTAAGGCTACAATGAATGCCTTGTTGTCGTTAAGAAGCCGCGAGACTATTGAAAAGCTCCGTGGTACAAATATATCTGCATCATAAGGAAATAACAAGCCATGATGAATCATGAGATTACATCGCTGGTAGGTAAGCACAAGGTCAGCCGCAGGGTTGGCCGTGGCCCGGGTAGTGGTAAGGGCAAGACCTCCGGTCGTGGACATAAAGGACAAAAGTCTGTAGCTGGCTACGGCGCGTCTATGGTTAAAGAAGGCGGACAGATGCCTCTGTTCCGTCGCCTGCCTAAACGCGGTTTTAATAATGCTAATTTTACTAAGCGTTATTCAATTGTAAATATTTCACAGTTGGATCGTTTTGAAGACGGTACCAGAATTGACGCTGAGGTCCTTACTAAGGCTGGTATTATTCGTAATACTAATATGCCTGTTAAGATACTTGGTACTGGTGATCTTACTCGTAAGCTTACCGTTGTCGCTGATAAGTTCAGTCGTTCTGCTGAGCAGAAGATAGCCAGCGTTGGCGGAACTGTTGAACTGGTATCATAACTTTTGTTAAGGATGATGGATTAAGATATGATCTCTACATTTGTAAACATATTCAAGGTTCCTGAGCTACGCAACAAGGTTTTATTTACCATCATGTTGTTGGCTATTTACAGGATAGGATTTCACATCCCGTTGCCTGGTATTGACCAGGACGCGATGCAGCAGATGATGGGTGGTTCTGGCTCAGAGACACCTTTACAGCGTGCTACTAATTATCTGACTATGTTTACAGGTGGTAGTCTCAGTCAGAGTTCTTTATTTGCTCTGGGTATTATGCCGTATATTTCGGCATCGATCATATTCCAGTTGCTTACTACTGTAGTGCCTTCTCTCGAAAAACTCGTTAAAGAGGGTACTGCCGGTCGTAAAAAGATACAGGAATATACCCGTTATGCTACAGTTGGCCTGTGTCTGATCCAGTCAGCATTTATTGTAATCTGGCTCAAGAACAGCGGTTTTATTTATCGTGAAATACTCTTTGACAATCAGCTTATGTTCAGTTTTATGAGCATTATGGCCATGACCGCAGGAACAATGTTCCTCATGTGGCTGGGTGAGCAGATAGATGAGTATGGTATTGGAAACGGTATAAGTCTTATAATTATGGCTGGTATTCTGGCACGATTCCCCTGGGCAATCGGTCAGTTAGTACAGCTTTATCGCGAAGGTGCAACAACCGAGCCTGTTTTGATCCTTCTGGTAGTGGCCTTTGTAGCAGTAGTTGCTGCTTCGATCATTATAACTCAGGGTCAGCGACGCATACCTGTTCAGCATGCCCGTATGACCAGAGGACAGAAAGTATATGGCGGACAGCGTCAGTACCTGCCATTGAGAGTCAACCAGGGTGGTGTTATACCGATTATCTTCGCTGTAACTCTGATGCAGTTGCCCAGCGTTTTGTTCAGCCAGCTTATGAAGTTCTGGCCTGACAGTGGAATACTGGCTGTCCTTCAGGATGCCTTTGGTCCAAGTGCTTTTACTTACAACTTCATATACATTGCTTTGATCTATTTCTTTGCCTTCTTCTGGACAACAGTTCAGTTCCAGCCTAAAGAGATAGCTAATAATCTCCGTGATAATGGAGCGTTCATACCCGGGTTGAGACCTGGTCGCAGAACGGCTGAATATCTGGAGAAAGTTGTCACCAGGATCACATATGCCGGTGCTGGGTTCCTGGCTCTTATAGCGGTTGTACCAACTGTTATAATGCTTCTGTTAGATGTTGACTACGGTATTGCCTCTTTCCTTGGCGGTACTGGTTTATTGATCGTAGTTTCAGTTTCTCTTGACCTGGTTCAGAGAATCGAGACCAACTTAATGATGCGTAACTATTCTGGTTTTATGGATAGTGGAAAGATCAAGGGCTAAGCATGATAGTCATATTTTTAGGACCTCCCGGAGCTGGTAAAGGCACACAGTGCAAGTTTATCGTTGACACTTACGGATTAAAGCATTTGTCCAGTGGAGATATTCTTCGTCGCGAACGCAGTGAAGGTACAGATCTGGGTAAAGAAGCTCAAGGATATATGGACAGTGGTAAACTGGTCCCTGATGATCTGATCGTCGCAATGATGATGAAAGAGATCGCAGCATGCGGTGATCTCAGTGGCTTTGTATTTGACGGTTTTCCACGCACTATAGGTCAGGCGAAAGAGCTTGATAAAGCTATGGCTCAGGCAGGTAAGAAGATCGATGTTGTTCTTAACCTTCAGGTTGATGACAGTCTGCTGGAAGAACGAGTTTGCGGTCGTCGTAGTTGTCTGAAGTGTGGGGCGGCTTATCATGTTAAGTATATGGCTCCCAAAGTTGCAGAGCAGTGTGATAATGGCTGCGGCAAGTTAAGTCAGCGTGCTGATGATACTGCCGAAACTGTTAAAAACAGAATTGCTGCCTATCATGCTCAAACAGCACCTTTGGTTGAGTATTATAATGAGCAGGGTAATGTTAAGTCAGTTAATGGAAATGTGGCAATAGATTTGGTTACGACTTCGCTCAAGAGTGTTCTTGATGAGGTTAAGGCCAGGATTAAGTAAGATAAGATGGCGATAGTAATTAAGACTGAGCGAGAGATCGCTAAGATGCGTGATGCTGGTAGAATAGTTGGCAATGTTCTACAAAATTTCAAAGAAATAGTTAAACCAGGCATGACGACAGCTCAGTT
>JAFGDI010000314.1 GCA_016932145.1 Sedimentisphaerales bacterium | reverse complement strand
TTGTCATAACTGATAATGAGGTTTTTTTATGCCATAAATTCATGCCGACTGCAAATCATTACAGGGAAATTACTTATAAATATAGCAAGCGATGTTTCAGCCAACTGTTTGCCTTTGCCTGCCGGCTTCATAGAGCATTATGGCTGCCGAACAGGAAACATTGAGACTGTCCATTTTACCAGCCATAGGTATATATACTGACAGCAGATTCGAGGCCAGCCAGTTCTTGGGCAAGCCGGTATGCTCACTGCCAAGCACCAGGGCCACAGCCCCCCGATAGTCAACCTCCCAGAAACTGGTGGTAGCATCAGGACTGGTCAGAATAATGCGTACCCCGTTAGCGTTAAGTAATGATATAACTTCTTCGGGCGGCAGACTGAATGTCGGCACTGTAAAGATAGCACCGACACTTGACCGGATAACATTAGGGTTATACAGATCGGTTCCGCCATTATCTGCTACTAAGACCATATCAACCCCGGCACCATCGGCACTGCGCAGAATAGCCCCGAGATTGCCGGGCTTTTCCACGCCTTCAACAACCAATATCAGCGGATTGGCTGGCAAACTACTAAAATCAGGCGTAAAGTCAGGATAGTTCGCAATCGCCACAACACCCTCAACCTTACTGCGATATGCCAGCTTTTCATATACCTGGGGCGTTACCTCATATATATTTACAGTAGAAGCTGATATAGCATCAAGCAGACCAGGATATTCGCTCATCGCCTCCTCATCGGCAATAATACCCGGACAATAGAAAAACTCGGCGATCTCTATCCCGGCGTTAATCGCATGGGAGATCTCCTTGCGACCTTCCAATACAAATTGACCGGCCTTGCGACGCTTGGTACCTTCGCCAAGAGAGATAACCTTCTTAACTATATCATTTTTCAAACTTGTTATTCGGATCGCTGTCATAAATTATGATTATATACATTTAGATAACACAGACAAGGCAATAAAAAACGGTTCGGAATTATTCCTGCAGCATCTCTGCCAGCCTGCGATAATCCTGCTTACCACTGCCTAAAACCGGCAATTCATCTAATCTCCTAACCTGACGAATATTATGCAGACCGGAAAGACCTGACTGACGAATTGCGGTATTAACCTGCTCCCGATCTATTTCTATGGCACTGAACAATACCAGCTCCGGATTCTCATCAGAACTGCCTGGCACGACTGCAAAGACCGGACCTGCCTGCAACATATCAGCATTGACGAATGCACGGTTGAGCACTTCTTCTATAGCAGGCAGTGAGATCATCTCTCCCCCCAGTTTGACAAAACGCTTGAGTCGCCCGGCGAAGGTAAGGACATGCCCCTGATCCTCAATTACCAGATCGCCAGTGTTATACCAGCTTTTCCCTGCAAACTCAATAAATGGCGAGCTGCCTTCATGTCTCAGATAACCGCTAAAAACATTATCGCCCCGAACCAGCAATAAGCCCCTTTCGCCGATTCCAGTTTGCTGTAATGTATCTGGGTTAACTATCGCATATTCCATGCAGCTTATTACCCGGCCGATAGTCTCCCTGTGCGGGTCATCATAGCTATTTACACATACGCCGGGCGAGCATTCTGTTATTCCGTATGCTTCCTGAACCACCGCCTGCGGACATACTCGCTCCAGAGCATCATAAACATGAGGAGGGCATTTTTCCGCACCTGTTACCACCGACTTAATACTTGCCAGAGCCCCGGGCCCGGCCGCACGAATTATACCATTCAAAAAGGTTGGCGTACCCAGTAAGAAAGTTGCCTTATAGGCCTCTGTCATACGGGCTAACATGCCACCCTCATTAGGATTAGGCCAATATACCGCTCTCACACCCACAACCAGCGGCACCACCACTAATCCGGTAAGACCAAATGAGTGAAATGGCGGAAGCATCCCCAGCATAATATCACCAGTGGAGAACTTGAAATAATCCAGCAGGGAATCAATATTACTCATGATATTTCTGTGGGTAAGCGGTACAGCCTTGGGCACATTCTCTGATCCGCTGGTAAATAATACTACTGCTGTTTCGGCTGGCTTAACACGATAAAGCTCATGCCAGCAGAACACAGACTTTAACTTTGCCCACAACTTAGGCAAAATACCTATTTGACTGCCCAGCTTTTCCAGTGCCATTAGTCGCTCAGATATGCTATCTAACTGCACACCCTGACCTTTTAACTTCTCCACCAATAAACCCGAAGTCAGAATATTACTAACCTCCAGCTTATCCATCAAAACGCCCAGGTTTTTGCTGCCAGAGGTCCAGTTTACCATAACAGGTATCTTGCCGGCAAATACTACCGCCATATATATTACCGGGGCAGCCGCCGATGCCGGCAGCATTATACCAATGTAATCACCCTTCATCTTCCTTATCCGCGGACTAAGGACCATAATACCCAATATTATATCACGATATGTCTTTATACCCGATTTATCATCAGCTAACACAACTTTGTCGGGGTTACGATGTGCCTGCTCCAAAAAAGCCTGACAAATTGTCATCTGCGACATATTATCAAATTTCACAAAATCCGGTACAGCCTTAAACCAGCTCTCACTGACCGGCCTGAGTTTGGCCTCAGAAGCCCAAACCGCCTGACCACATGCCGCCAGCATAAGATCGCCGACAGTCTGCAAAGACTCTATATCTGTTTGAGGGTGGCCAAATTCCTGTTCGATCCAGATTGCAATATCAGAGACAGCCAGCGAATCCAGGCCAAGATCCCCGGCAAGTGAACTACTATCGGTAAAGCTGGCCATACCCGTTCTGTCAATAATATAATTACTTACCAGCTCACGAGTTGCCTGGGGAACGACAGAAGTATCAGCAATAACCCTGTGCATTTTCGGTTCGGGTAACTCATGAACAGGCTCTTTGTCCCAGAGAGAATATGGCACATATAAAGCCGGACGAACCTCACGATTATAATACTCTTCCAGAAACAGGTTCATGTCCCGCCTGCTGCCATGGCGTGGGAACTGCTCAGGCTGATATACCTCTAAAGTTACCTCTCGTTTAGGTAAAAAGAAAAGACCACTGCTCACCAGCACCTTTGCTGCCAGCGACATGACTTTTCCAACCAGAGGCACAGAACCATTATATCCCCAGCTAAAGCGGCTGCCCCATAAGCCTGTACTGCGAATAAGCACTATCTGAAGATCAGGAATAGCACGCAATATCTGTTCAACACCACTATTTGTCCCTATCTTTTCGTATTTCGACCGATATAATGCACCTGAGGGGTACATAAGCAGATTGTCACCGTTTTTTAAAGCTGATACTGCACTGTCGATAGTTTCTTTGACAGCATTAGCTCCAGCAGCCCCTTCTTTTGCCAGCGATGGCAATATAAGAGTGTTTATCCTGCGGGCCACCCAGCCAATAAAGAAACGGTTCACCTGATCTGCATGACCAATAGGCCTGATCCTGAACCGGGCATATAACTTCGCCACTACGATCACAGGGTCTATAAGAGCCGGATGGTTCGGCAAAAATAATATGCCTGTCTTGCCCTGCTTTTTTATCTTATCCAGACCATTTATCCTGATCCGATATCGCAGCGACAACAGACAATTAGCAATAAACATTATTGTTCGTAATAACATAGTAGTAATTTCCTGCTTATCTTTCGACTTTATCTGGCCTGACCATACTGAATAAAATAATTCCAGTTAAAAACAATACCATAACCGATAATATGCCATACCTTGATGCCCTGTCAACACTGGCACCCATCTCACGGGCAAATACCGCACCATAACCAACTAATAATGGCCCTAAGAACGCTGCGAACTTACCCAGCATATTATACAGACCAAAAAACTCTGCCTGCTTGCCTGCCGGTACCAGTCTGGCATAATAAGAACGGCTTAAAGCCTGTAATCCGCCCTGTACCAGCCCAACTACGCCGGCAAGTATGTAAAAATGCAGCGGAGTACTCATAAAAGCCGCAAATGTCGTTATCAATATATACACAACTATACCAAAATAAATGCCCAGCCTGGGACCATATTTCTGCCCTAACCAGCCATATAATATCGCAGAAGGAAAACCAATATAGTTTGTAAGTAAGATCGCAGTAACCAGATCTGCCGAACTCAAACCCAGAGACATGCCATAATCAGTTGCCATACGAATGATCGTATCTACACCGTCAATATAAAACCAATATGCCAATAAGAAGATCATCACCGGCTTATACCTGCGAATATCGCGAACTATATTAAACAGCTCGGTAAGACCCTCTTTTATGGCACGAGGAATAGTATTTTTATGAGCTATCTTCTCCGGGACAAATAAAAATAAGGGCACTGAAAACACAAGCCACCAGAGAGCAACGGAAATAAACGACCAGCGAGCCGCATGGTTGGCATCATCCAGCCCGAACAACTCGGGCCTGGTTAACATCAATACATTTACGGTCATAAGTATCGCCCCGCCAATATAACCAAGAGCATAACCAAATCCCGAAACAAAGTCTATTTTACTGTCATCAGCTACATTCAGTAACAATGAATCATAAAATGATAAACCGCCAGAAAAACCTATTGTGCCCAACAGGAAAAGCAAACAGGCATACTGCCAATGCCCCTCTGGTGCATTGGCCATAAGAGCAGTTGATACCACTCCAAGCAGGGTAAAAATGGCCAGAAACAACTTCCTGCCCCCCGCCCGATCGGCTATAGCTCCCAATATCGGAGCGGTAAGAGCAACGACAATACAGGAAAGTGAACTTACCAGTCCCAATTTTGCCGTGCTTTCTGTAGGGTCCAGATCTTTAGCCCAGAAAGATTTGAGCATGATCGGGAAAAGTGCTACCATTACCGTAGTAGCATAGGCGGAATTGGCCCAGTCATATAAAGCCCAACTTATAACTTTGCGGTCAAGTTTCATTATTACTATCCTTCTATGCAATTACTTCTATGCAATTACTTTAACACAAACTATTGTATCTATTTTCGGCCCGAATTGTATATGTCGCCACAATCTCAGGCATTTTTGAAAATATCTGTCAGTATGTTAAATAGCAAATTATATGCCAGAACATAAACGATCATAATGCTGCTTAAAAGTATCTGAAATAAACTACTAAAAAACACCAACTACATTAATGCAGTTACGATATACATTTTTTGCACATCACCTGTCAAGCCTCAACATGACGCTTTGCAGGCAAAGTCATAGTAAAACAGCCAATTATAACTGCCAAACCTGCTGCCAGGAGGAAAACTTTCTCGTATCCGAACATTTCCCAGATGAGACCGGCACACGCCGGGATCAGCATAGATGAAATATGGTTAATAGAAATACCCATAGACAGAGTACCTGAAAGCTCAGATGGGTTATCTGCCAGCCGGGAAACATAAACACTACGGGCCTGACTCAGAGAAAAAAGCATATGGTCAACCACAAAACAGGTTGCCGCGACATAAAAAGCTACTGTCTCACTAAAAATAGTACGAGCATAACCATATCCCAGACAAACAATTATGAGCACAATAGCATCGGCAGTAAGAACATTTCGCTCACCAAACCTGTCAACTGCGCGACCGGCGATCAGCTTGAACCCTACACCAACCAGCGATGAAACCATATACAGTTTGGCTATACTGGAAACTTCCAGTCCGTAAACAGTTATCAATACCCAGGGACCAAAGGTCAAAAAAACCTGCTTCCTGGCACCAAAAAGGAATTCCAGCCAGTAATAAAGATTAAATTTCCGTTTAAGCACCAACCTGGCCCGCTTTTGATGTAAATCTGGCAAATTCAGGCGAGAATAACAAAATCCTCCCAGAGCAGCGAACCCCGCAGCGCAGAAAAAGATCACATTAAAACGACTGTCTCCATGTACGATATGACTTATGAGCCAGACAACGCCCGCCCCGAGTAAAAAACCGACAGTTGTTAACGATTCCACCTGCCCCAGACGGCGGCCTCTCTTACCTTCGCCGGCACTATTTAATGTTATGGTAGATACCACAGGCATATTCAAATGCACGCCGGAGCTTATAAGTACCATCATAGCAATCATGCCGGGGTAACTTTTACCGACAAAAGTTGCCAGTGACACCAGCCCAAGCACGCACAAAAGAGAGGCTATTACCCCAACTCTGGCCACCGGCAAAGCAGCAAGCAGCCCGGTCATTACCACAACCATAAAGCCAGGAAATTCACGAGGAAACTCCAGAAATCCACGCTGACTATCGGATATCTTAAAAACATCATTCAAATAATTACTTAAAGATGGATCCCAACACCCCACCGTAGCCATAAGGCAAAAAGCGGCGGTCAGAAACCAGAAGAAATTCTTTTTTTCCATTTACGCTATTTCCAATAAAACTCTGAGAGTTAACTTAGGCAGGTTTAGCTATCCGATCAATCGACCGGACTGAAATTGACCAGTTACAACATGCAAGGTCAAATTATCCATTTCGCTCAGGAATTATAGCTAAATAGCACAGAAAAGTAATACAAAATCTTCTTTTCCGGCCTCTGCATAAGTAAATAGCCCAGACTCAACAATTATTCTGAATTGCAAGATATGACATTATTATATAGAATGATGGCTTGAATATGTTGCTAAGTATTTAATAAGGAAGATGAACAATGACTCAAAAGACCGATCAATATGACAATCCGCTGATAACCCGTTACTGCTCACCTGAAATGTCGCATATATTTTCGCCAGACTTTAAGTTCGGTACCTGGCGCAGATTATGGCTGACCCTGGCAGAAAGCCAGGCGAAACTGGGCCTACCAGTAACAAAAGAGCAGATAGAGGAGATGCGGAGTAATCTTGATAATATTGACTATAAAAAGGCTGCTGAGTACGAGAAGAAGTTCCGGCATGATGTAATGGCACATGTTCATACATTTGGTGATGTCGCTCCCAAGGCCGCTCCCATAATACATCTGGGTGCAACCAGTGCGTATGTTGGTGACAATACAGATCTGATCCAGATGAAAAAGGCTCTGGAGCTGGTTAGCGGCAGGCTTTATAAGGTTGTTGACCTGACGGCGAAGTTTGCCAAAAAATATCGCAAGTTAGCCACTCTGGGTTACACACATTTCCAGCCAGCCCAGCTAACTACGGTAGGCAAACGGGCTACGCTTTGGTGTTATGACTTCATTACTGATATGGAAGAAGTACAACATAGAATTGACACCATAGTATTTCGTTCGTGCAAAGGAACCACCGGCACTCAGGCATCATTCCTGAAGCTGTTTAACGGTGACCACAATAAAGTGCGCAAGCTGGAAAATATGGTTGCCAAACAAATGGGTTTTGCTGAAATAGCCCCGGTATCGGGCCAGACTTATAATCGCAAGATAGATGCCAATGTAGCAGCGACCCTTTCCGGCATAGCTCAATCGGCCCATAAACTGGCCAATGATGTCAGGTTACTAGCCAGTCTGAAACAGCTTGAAGAGCCATTTGAAAAGAATCAGATCGGATCATCTGCCATGGCATATAAGCGGAACCCCATGCGTTGTGAGCGTATAACCTCTCTGTCCCGCTATGTTATCAGTCTTTCCAGCTCGCCGGCTATGACTGCCGCAGAGCAATGGTTTGAACGCACGCTTGATGATTCGGCCAATAAACGCCTGAGCATACCTGAAGCATTTCT
>JAFGDI010000313.1 GCA_016932145.1 Sedimentisphaerales bacterium | reverse complement strand
TAAACAATTTATTTCACAGTTGACTTTGCTATATGTAACGCTGTGAACAGTAAATAAATGTGTATAATTACATAACAGGTATGGACAGTGATATCAGGCAGGTGTGCTGCCTTAAAAATTTGGAGAAGGTAAAATGAAAAAAACAGTGATTTTCCTGGCCGGTATAGTTTTTCTCGCCGGATGTTCCAATGAAGAGATGATACAGTGTCGTATGGAGAGGCAGAGTTTGCAGCTTGAAGTTGATCAGCTCAATCAGAAGTTAGCAGATGCAAATCTGGTCAACTATCAGGACAAGACCAATTCTGAATTAAAGATCGCCAGTTTAGAAAGTACACTTACTCGTGCCCGTCAGCAGTTGGTAGAAGCTCAGAGTAAGATAAGCACAGAATTGCCAGAGTTACAAGAGGCATATAATAATGTTAAAGAGCAGTTGGAGATGGCTAATAATGCTTTGCGTGAAGAGCTGGCCAAGACACTGGCTTTTCAGGGCGACCTTCAAGCATTAAGAGATGAGGTTAAACGACTTACTGAACTGCTGGCAAATAAGGAAGAATTGCTTAAGCAGGCTAATGCCAAGCTGGCAGAACTGGCAGCGGCAGTGACAGCTGCCCCCCCGTCAGCAGTAGTGGAGCAGCCGGCGGTCGAAGCGGCTCAGTAATTTACCCTGTATCTGAAGTAGGATATAGTAGCTATGATTTTAACAGAGGTCTGACTAATATATAGGAGGTATTATGGCAGTAGAGGCGTTGCCAAGTAAATTTTCATTAAGATGGAATATGATGTGCGGCATTATGCTGTTATTCATGGCGGGTTATTTTTATTATGATGGTCATTACAACCAGGCATATATTGATAAGAATACAGTTGATGGCGTACCTAACCTTGACCTCAAAATAAATCAGGTTTACGGTCCTATCGGTTGTGTTATAACAGGTTTGTATTTTGGTTATATATGTTTTAATTTGTCGCGAAAAAAGATTACGGTTGATGAAAAGGGCATAACTTTTTCAGATGGTAAGGTCATTGCTTTAGATAGTCTTACCCGTATTGACAAGAGCAGGCTCAAGAGTAAAGGTAAATTGCTCATTGAGTATGAAGCAGGCGGCAAGGTAGAAAAGATCGAGATCAAAGATACGGTATATGATGGTGTAACAGATCTCTTACAGGAAATATTGCGACTGACGGGTAAAGATACCGCTCAGTCTGAATAAGAATAAAGATCGGGCATTTGACCTTAGTGTTGAATGCCCGATTGACATTTAAATATTTCAACACAGCCAGTGATTTTATCATTAGCCGAGTGACCATCTATTATCAGGGCTCGCAGTTGGGTGTTATCAGAAAAGGCAACGGCCTTAAAGTCATCGTGCGGCTGATTCATCGGGCCGACTTCCAGAAATTCATTTGTATGTGTCAGGTAGAGCCAGGCACTTCGAAGTATAGCATCTTTTTTGCCATTATCATCTTCGCCGCCGCATAGCAGAAAAACACGACCGGAAATCTCCGGGACACCGCCATAAAGGTCAACAACTTGTACATCAGACATGCCCTGGCAAACGCCATCATTTGAAAATGGTACAAGAGTATGATTCGGGGTCAGCTTATCTTTCTCTGGGTCATAAAGCCAGGTCTGATTGGTGCAGCCTGAACTTCTGGTATTTTGACCACCTACTATCAGTACTTTGCCATTATGGAGCAGTGCTGTTGCCTGATCATCGTAATAGTTGTCAAACACAGTTTTTGTCAGAGTAAAAGTTTCCAGATGCGGGTCAAATATTTCCATACTCTTCTGTCGGCCGGTAATTAGTAGTACCCGACCATCAGCGAGCCTTACTGCGGCGTGTTCATGGCGAGCGTGGTTCATTTTGTTTTTCACCGGGCGTATAATAAATTTTCCGCTTTTATCCTGTTCAATAATATCAGCTTCCCGGGTATTGCCAGTAATAAGTATTCTGCCATCTTTGAGCAGGTTGAGAACAGGGTTCTTTCGGGCACAGCTCATATTGCCCAGTATCTGACATAAATTACTGCCGGCCTGATCAGTAGATACGGCAGCGGGGTCAAAAAGCTCAACGGTATTAATACCCTGATATTCCTGTGAGATGCCGCCGGCAATAATGATCTTGCCATCTGGCCTGCCAAGTGCAGCCAGATACATACGCGGAGTATTGAGCTTATAGCTGGAGACAGACCAGGAATTAGTTTGGGTATTATATATGCGTATCAGATTAGAAGCAATGGGAACAGCGTTCATAAAATAGCCATAGCCGCCAATGGCATAAATATTTTCAGCATGGCGCACTGCTGCTATGCCAGCGGCAGGTTGAGGTAGTGCGGCGGTAATGCCAAAGCTGCAAAAGTCATCTGTTACCTGAGCCAAGACAGGCATAGAAAGAGAAAGTAGTGTCAGTGTACGGAGCAGAGTTTTTTTCACTATGGCACTATCCCGATTAAAGAGAGGTTAACGACAAGCGGCTTAGTTGCTGCTGCCGAAAAAAGTTTCAATGTTGATTTTGGTCTGGCTTTGCACCTGCTGGGCGATAGCCTCAAGTTGAGCATTGGTGAGAGGGCTGATAAAAGATTCCGCCGGCTGACGAGCGACGGTGTGCATCTGTACTGCTTTGATATGTGCCCCATTATCGGTAAGGAAATTCAGACGGTCAATATAAGCGGCTATTTCCTGCTGGTCAGGAGCAGAGCCCATAATATTCATAAAGAGGGTCTGTATCTTTATCGGTCTTTTTTGGGCGGCACGAAGGATGTTATCGAGTATTTTCTCAAAAGCTACGCCGGAGCGGTTAACGGTGGCATAATACTTTTCAGTCCCGGCATCGAGCTTGGCCCATATCTCGCCATTGTTAAGGTCCAGTACCGCCAGGGCCTCTTGTACCTTGGGCTTATGTAATAAGGTGGAATTCGTGATCAGTACAATCTTAACTTCGTCGCGGGCATATTGCTTTTTAATGTTAGCTACCCGGGTACAAAGTGTATCAAAAATTTCCGATGAGGTAGGTTCGCCGTCTCCGCTAAAAGAAATATCGCAAAGCCGTCTTAATTCCTGGGGAACAGTGTCAAAAGGTGCATGTTCAAAAAGCTCGCCTTTATATACCATTTTTATCAGGGTTATAAGTTCATTTTCGATCTGCTCTATTACCTGCTGATCGATCTTACTGTCTGAGGGCATTGTGGCTGGCTGATTTTTAACCTGGCAATAAACGCAATTGAAATTACAGATCCGGTTTGGCGACAGGTTAATGCCTATGCTGATGCCGCCGCTGCGACGGGACAATACCGGGTACACGAAAGTGCTGCCCAGAAATGTACGAGGGTGCGACTTATGGGCGCAGCTTAGATTGTCATCATTTTGCTCAGTCATATTCTCTCATGCTGTTTGAGGTCAGGCCAGGTCTTCCTTTTCATATTTGGGGCAGAGTGTGCTACTGCTACAAGCTGACTTGCAACTACACTCAGTTATCTATCTGGAGGGAGGCCAGTGCCAGAGCAGTGTCTTCGCTTACCTCAAAGAGCGAGTCCAGGCCGGTAAGAAGAAATACACCCCATACCTGTATGGCTATACCGCAGAGTCTGAGCCGGTTATCATTAGCCAGCAGGTTTTTACGCAGCTTGAGCAGACGCGAGATATTAGATGAGTTGAGGAAATTAACACCAGCGAAATTGAGAACGACATCTTTATGCTCACTATTGAGGCGATCGGTAAGCTCATTGAGCTGCTCGGTCAATTCCGGATCATCTGCCAGGTCAATAACAATGATTTTTTCTGACCAGTCTTGTGTAGTCATTAAATATTCCTTCGTTGCTGTTAGTAACTAAATTTTGCAAGACTGTATCGCGAAGATCATTAATTTCTGATATGACTTTTGTTGCCATATTGTCCTGATCTTCATCTCAGCCATGTAACCCCTATATTAATGCCGAAAATCAAATATAAATCCAGCTTAAATTATGCTTATAGTAAAAAAAAGCTCACTGCCAGTGGGCAATGAGCTCTGAGTTTTACCAATATACAAGTAGTTATGACACGCCTGCGGCCAGAAGATACCTGGCCTTATGCCAGAAATCCAGCCTGTCTGTGCCGAAAACTCTTTTTGTATCTTTTTCCCCCGCCTCCTTGCAGGATAAACTGATTCAGTTAAAGGGTACTACTGTGTTAGAAGAGGCTGTAAGCTGCTCTTTGTCAACCTGATGAAGATGATCTATATATTCCTGAAGCTCGTATTCATCAAACTGGCTCAGGAATTCTACCGAAGCGGTTGAGTTCAGGCTGCGAATCTCTTCGATCATTTCAAATTTAGTCATTTTCATTCCCTTTCTCGTATCGGGGTTAATAATATTAAGTTTATTCTGCTAATAGGCCGGCCAGATAAAAGCCAGCCCCGTTTCTGCAAAGTTAATATCGACCCGTTTTTTTTTATACTTTAACTCTTTTACATAAAAGATTTTACAATTAATAAGTCCTATAATATCTGTATTATCAGGGTTGGCTAAAATGCAATTATAGGACCTGTTAAATGGTATGCCCAGAATGGTCCGTTTTTTA
>JAFGDI010000312.1 GCA_016932145.1 Sedimentisphaerales bacterium | reverse complement strand
TGCGATGCCTGTCAGGTGCCCTTCGGTAACATAAAAGGAATACGCGATGTCACAAGAGAGCAAGGCACAGGTTGAGAAGCCTGGCCGACGGATAGCGTTTTTTATCGATAGTTTCAATATGTATCATGCCTTGCGGGGTAAGAAATATCGTCATTATAAGTGGCTGGATTATTCCCGTTTGTGTCAGTGTTATGTTAAAAAGCGTGATACGATCACATCTATACAGTTTTTCACCGCGTACATACCCTATAGTACAGATAAGTTGATTCGTCAGCGTAAGTTGGTTCGTGCCCAGGAAAATAACGGGGTTCAGATAGTTCAGGGTGTGTATAAGAAGAAGAATCGTTATTGTCGGAATTGTCATGAGGTATATGAGACCTGGGAAGAAAAACAAACTGATGTTAATATTGCTATAGAATTGCTCAAAGGGGCGGTTCAGGATAAGTATGATACAGCTATGATAATGACAGGTGACAGTGATCTTATACCGGCGATACATGCGGTAAAGGAGGCGTTTCCTCATAAGGCAGTTGGCATAATCATACCGATAGCTCGCGGGTCAAAGTATCTGAAAAAGGAAGCTGATTTTTACATGAAAATGACCGAGAAGCATCTTTCAGGCAGTCAGTTGCCCGATAAGGTTACTATGGCAGATGGTCGTATAATCCAGAAGCCGGAAAAGTGGTATGCCGATTATGCCGAACCAGTGGTCTTACCGCAAGTGGAGCATGAGCATGAGCCGGAAGAGGTTGATAACGGTGAAGTAGCCGTAGGTTAAAGTGGTTTACATGCCGAATTTGATACCAAACCAGCAGGCAGCAAATTGGGGAGGGAATGAGCTGATGAATTCGGCAACTTCCGGTCTGAGATTCTTATACGGCTTGAGTTGAATGGTAACGCTGCACGGTGTTATCAGTTCTGGTAATTGTAAGTTAGGCTTGAGCGAAGTGTCTTCTATAGCTTCGTTGATCATTTTTTGGTACACAGGAACGCTGGCATTGTAAGACAGGAAAAAAGACAGATAGATCGGGAATCCGATTATTGATAGTCTCAGAAGAGCTAAATCCTCTTCAACTTCATTGATATTGAATTTCATGTCCGCATTAGCCGGGTTGGGCAGGAGTCCTTCGCCAGCGGTAGTCCATATTTCTATTTGTTCTCTAAGTGATAAGTCCTCGAAAATGGCATCAGTGTCATAAGTGCAAACATCCCCGGTTTTATAGTTATAGTCACGGAATTTCATTTTTATCTCCTTTCAAATTAAGTCCAGTGAACAATTAAATATGTAACCGTTCACGGTGTTAATTCTGACATCAATAGTTTTGTTAGTCAAATTGCGTAGAAATAAGTAATAAGAAATAAGAAACAAGCTCCGGTGTTCGCCTTGAGGCGAACGCTATTTTAAAGGCGGAGCGACAAATAGATAAAGGCGGTATTGAGAGATTATTCTCAATGCCGACTTTTTGTTTTATAAGTTGTTGAGTAAAGCCTGTAAGTAGCGAAGCAAAATTTAAAAGGTTTCGAGCTAAGTGAGAATCGTGAGCTTGTTTCTTGTTACTTATTACTTGTTACTAAACAATTTACTTTACAGTTAACTCTGCAATCTATGTAAACACTGTGAACGATTACCTTATTTTTATATTCATTTCCACTTCGTTTTTTGGTGGTTTTTGCTATCTGTTTACGCTAGAATAGTCGCCAAAGAACCGGCCCTTAACCGGTAAAAATGTTACAAGTCGTCGTTGTGAATAGGTGCGATTTTGACTTGTCTTTACACACTAGTGAATATATCTTTAATATTAACAGGAGCTTACAAATGAGAATAATCCTGACTATAACCAGTGTTTTATTATGGTGCTTTATCGCCCAGGGTAGTGATCGTCCTTTGGTAGATTATGTTAATACCCTTCAGGGCACTAATTCCCATCATGAGCTGACCCGGGGCAATACTTATCCTACTACCGCTTTGCCCTTTGCCATGCACACCTGGACACCGCAGACGGGCAATAATGGCGATGGCTGGAAATATCAATATCAGAAAGATACGATCCGTGGTTTCCAGCAGGCTCATCAGTGCAGCTCCTGGACCAATGATTATGCGGTCTTTTCGCTTATGCCCGTTATTGGCGAGCTGGAAGTAAATGAGCATAAGCGGGCCTCGAAGTTCAGTCATGACCATGAGACGGCCAGACCCAATTATTATCAGGTTAAGTTCGATAATGGCATAAATACCGAGATCTCGCCAAGCTGGCGGGGGGCGCATATTCGCTTTAGCTTCCCGCAGGGGCAAAAGGCATACATTGTACTGGATGGTTATACTACTCCGAGCATGGTGAATATTGACCCTGATAATTGTAAAATAACCGGTTATGTCAAGGTAACCAGGGGCAGAAAGCCCAATTTCTTCAATCATTTTGTTCTGGAGTTCGATCAGCCTGTTATCAGCTATGGTACCTGGGAGAACAGAGACAATACTATCGAGCCGGGCGCTCTGAGCCGTCAGGGCCGGGGTGCCGGGGCTTATCTTGAATTTGCCCCGGGAACGGCTGTGCAGGTTAAGGTTGCCTCTTCTTATATCAGTCCGGAGCAGGCCCAGTTGAATCTCGACCGCGAGCTGGGCGGCCATGTCGATCTGGAAGCCACCCGGGCAGCGGCCGGTAAGGTCTGGAACGATCATCTGGGCCGGATCGCCGTTTCTGGCGGTACTGATGAAGATACAGCCACATTCTATTCCTGCTTCTTCCGGGCCAGCTTATTCTCACGCATGTTCCATGAGTTCGATGTCAACAATGAACCGTATTATTTCAGT
>JAFGDI010000311.1 GCA_016932145.1 Sedimentisphaerales bacterium | reverse complement strand
GCAATATTACACCAAGTACCGGCTGGTTTCAAGATATTAGCCGGGAAAATATATAGCCCGCATAACTCGTGAAACCCTGACATAGTCCTATAATACCGCAAATTAGAGCAAGTGTAACACCTTCGAGCTGTAAAAAAACCATAATCGGCCATTATCTAGTAATGTCGGGTAACTTATTTATCGATTATATAACAGGTTGCGAAGTATATATTAATGCGCATCAGTAGAGAAAGTTTTTTAACCGATGGCAGAGACACAGTCAGACAATCAGACAACACCCGTGATAAGCACAGAGCAGGGTCATGATAATAGTTTTATTACTATACCCTTATCACATGTGCCCGCCCAGACCCTGGAGAAGGTGCGGATCTATTACTATTGCGGCGATAAATACAGTCTGTATAAAAACACCGGTCTGGGATTCAGCAATGACGACCATGCCCGGCTGCGTAATAGTGGTATAGAATATGTATATATACGAGACCATGATTTTGCCGGGTACGCCGGGATATTCGATGAACAACTGGACAATATAGCCCTGGACCGGTCATTAGACCTGCAACTTCGCGTGCGGTTAATTTACGAGTCAACTATAGCTCTGGCCAATCTGGTAATAAAGTCGCAACTGGACATGCCCATGATCAACCGGATAATGACTCATTGTCGGCTGATAGTTAATCTGCTGAATCTGGAATATAAAGCGATCAAGTTTATGATCGAGGCGGCCAACCATAAAGATCATGACATTGCCGTACACATGGCCAATAATTGCACGCTGATGTTATGCTTTGCCCTTAACGCCGGTCTCAGTGAAAAGAACACCCTGTCAACCCTGGGTACAGGAGCATTACTCCAGGACATCGGCAAGATATATCTGCCACCAGAATTACTCGATGCAGTAGAGCCCTTGAATGAAACACAACGGAAAGTATTACACGACCATGTTATGCTGGGCTGTAAACAATTACTCCAGATAAAAGACCTGGACGAAGAGATATTAGACATAATCAAATATCATCATGAGCGTTATGATGGCAGTGGCTACCCAGACCAGATCAAAGGGATAAAAATTCCGCTGGTCGGCCAGGTAGCAGGTCTCATAGACATATTTGAAGCCATGATCTCTGTCCGTCCTTATCGCCAGCGGCCTATGACAGTGAAAGAGGCGATAGATGAGATCGAGTTCAGAATGGCTGATAAGTTTGACCACGACCTGCTCAACTGTTTTGGCGGATTTGTCAGATATCATCTGCTTGACACCGATTATCTCAGTGAAGAATGCCAGATAAATTTTGAGATATCCTCTATGCGTGTAATTGATAAATCGTCTAACCCCTCTGGCCGTCGTCACGAACGGGAATATTTCCGCTGCCCGGCGAAAGCCAAATCACTGAGCTATATGCAGAATCAATGGGTGCCCGATGACATACAAACGGTAACCATATATAATATGTCTCGTTCTGGTATCGGGTTTCTGTCACGCCTGCCTTTTAATGAAGGCCAGCTTATCCAGGTGATAATCAGCGTCGAGTCTGAAGTGCTGTCATTACTGGGTAAATGCATACGCTCTAAAGCGCAGAACAAAGAATGGAATACCATAGGTGTCGAATTTCTCAGGGTGTTCACCCGGTCTGAGTTTCGGGCAATAACCGACAAGCTCAATCGCAATGCCCGCACACTGGGCTATCGCTCTTTTGACTGACCGCTCTTGCAGCCGCTACCTGGCCTGCCATTTCCTGGCCCATTGACTTCTTAGTAATAAAATTCACTATAATATCTTATTGAATATCACCGCCGGGACAGGTATGATACTGTTTGTACTGAAAAGATAACCTTTAGCTGTTGAGATAGTATTATGAAAATACAATGTGATAAGGCTTTACTGCTTATAGTTGATGTGCAGGATGCTTTTTCCAAACCAGTGTTAAATATGGACCGGGTTGTGCACAACTGCAAAATATTGGCACAGACTGCCGCTATCCTGAACCTGCCGACTATCGTAACTGAGCAATATCCTCGTGGCCTGGGACATACCATTGCCGAACTGGCCGAAAGTCTGAATAACCATGTAATAATTGAAAAGACGACATTCAGTTGTCTGGGTCAGCCGCAGGTAAAAGAGTCACTCACAAACAGCGGTCGCCGGCAGGTTATTATTGCCGGTGTTGAAGCTCATGTCTGTGTCTTACAAACGGCACTCGACCTGCTGCAAGAACAGTATGAAGTATTTGTCATTGCCGATGCGATCAGCTCACGCAAAAAGAAAGATCGTAAACTGGCTCAGAGCCGAATGATCCAGTCAGGTGCTGTGATCACCTCAACCGAAGCTGTGGTTATGGAATTGATCGGTGGCAGTAAGCACGAACATTTCAAGGCCATTCAGGCATTGATAAAGTAGATCACATAACATATCACACTTGTAACTGACATTCAAATAATAAGGTACTAATATGAGCTTCCCCCATAATCGATTGAGCCGTCTGCGCAGCAGTGAAGTATTGCGTAATATGATTGCCGAAAATCAGCTTAACCTCGCCGACCTGGTTCAGCCGGTGTTTGTTCACTATGGCGATAATGTCGAACGAGAGATCGGTTCTATGCCGGGCCAGTATCAGTTTTCGATTGACCGGGCATGTGAATATATCCGGCGGATATATGATGTCGGCGTTCGCTCGGTACTGCTTTTTGGTATTCCGGAGAAGAAAAATTCAACCGGCAGCGATGCCATGAGCGACAGCGGGATAATCCAGCAGGCAGTGCGGGCGATCAAGCGGGCCGTGCCCGGCATGTTTGTCATTACCGATGTCTGCTTCTGCGAATATACCGACCATGGCCATTGCGGAGTGCTGACCAATTCGCCCGGCGGAATGATACTGGACCATGAAGCCACCTGCCGCAATCTTGCGATTCAGGTTCTAACCCATGCCCGGGCCGGTGCTGATATGGTTGCCCCCTCTGGTATGATCGATGGGCAAATACTGGCCATTCGTCAGGCACTTGACAGCAATGGCTATAGCAATCTGCCGGTTATGTCTTATGCGGCGAAATACGCTTCGGCCTTTTACGGACCGTTCCGCGATGCCGCCCAGGGCGCACCGAGTTTCGGCGACCGACGCAGTCATCAGATGGACCCGCGTAATAGTGATGAGGCCCTGCGCGAGGTGCAGCAAGACATTGAGCAGGGAGCTGACATTATCATGATAAAGCCCGGCATGCCCTATCTCGATATTGTCCGCCGGGTAAAAGATAATTTCAATATCCCCATCGCCGTCTATAATGTCTCCGGCGAATACGCTATGGTCAAAGCCGCCGCCGCCAACGGCTGGCTGAATGAAAAACAAACCGTAACAGAGATCCTCACCAGCTTCAAACGCGCCGGCGCTGATATCATCATAACATACCACGCCGCTGATATAGCTGACAAGTAGGTCAGGCATCTTGCCTGACACCTGAGTTGACAGCAAAGCTGGCAAAATGCTATCTATTCCATATCCAAATTCCAAGACTATAATACTTTTTCGACTTCGTCGAAATTCAGGCGACAGGCAAGATGCCTGTCCTACTATACTATTGTTTCCGTACTTAACATCGCTCTGCTCCCAACTCTTTCCTTATTGGATACAATGTAATTGCGATATTTATCGAGATAAAATTGACTGCGAACTATATGGTCGAAAGATTCGCTTTGCCAGAGCGAACCAGTTTTGCCAACTAGTTTATTAATCTGTAATCCGGTATATGATTTCCAACTATGGGTAACACTCTGGATTTTAATGTCACCATTAAGCAGGAGTAAGACATGGACATGGTTTGGCATTATTACCCAATGATCCAACTGATACTTATTGTCGTTATAATAGAAAATCGCATCTTTAACTATACTGGCAATATCTGCTCTTTCAAGCAGACATTCACCATAGCAATTATCAAGCCAACCATTTATTTTTTCAAAAAATAAATGCTGGTACTGTTGTTCCTGATTAGCGGTAAAAGGACGGAAGTTAGTCCGTAAGAATTCTTTTTGCTGACATTCAAGTCTGAAGAGATTTTCAACCGGAATAGAATCAGCAAGCCGGAAAGTCACAAAATAAAATTTCTCGTTTTGCTGCCAGTGAGGTAAATGTCGTCTATTTCTTTCTGTGGCAAAATCAGGATTGTAAAATATATCTTTCATTCGGACACCACAAAAATAGTAGGTCAGGCATCTTGCCTGACACCTGAGTTGACAGCAAAGCTGGCAAAATGCTATCTATTCCATATCCAAATTCCAAG
>JAFGDI010000310.1 GCA_016932145.1 Sedimentisphaerales bacterium | reverse complement strand
CAGTAAGTTTTGAAAACGACAAAGTAGTATCACACGGTTATTAATCTGTAAATAAACAATACAGGTGGCTTGAGACAGCCGCCTGTATTGTTTTTTGTATATACTAAATCGTCTAGCAAAAATGTATTTGGCAGTAATTGTTCACGAAATAAGTAGCACAAGCGTCCCGCTTGTGATTATTCATACATAATAAGCAATCTGGCTCAAGCTTGTTTTGTGTTTAAGGTAAATCTTGTTTAGTCTTCTTTTAGCTGTCAGCGTTAATAATCTCAACCGAGACGGTTGAGCTACTTAAACACCGTGAACTGTTATATTTGGCAGCAAAAAGTAAGAAGTTATGATTTCTGGCCAAGCTTGAAATCATAACTTCTTTACTTTTAACATTATCACAGTCAATATATCATATCCCATAATTGGGCAGGGCTGAAACAATTATCGACCACAGAGTAGTAATAACCGGTATTGGAGCAATATCGTGTCTGGGATGTGATCTTGACACAATAGCAGACTCATTATACCATGGTCGTTCAGGCATTGTATGTGACACCGAGAGGAAAGCACTGGGATTTCGCAGTGGACTTACAGGTGCCATCAAAGGGTTTGAACCGAATAAGTATGCATGTCGCAAGACGCGTAAGACTATGACTTTATATACGATTCAGAGTTATGCCGCGGTATTGCAGGCATTGGCACTTTCAGGTCTTGCCCCAGAGTCTCTGCAAAATGAAATGACAGGCTTGCTCTTTGGCTCAGATTCCAGTGCCCTGGATTGTTACGAACAGGCTTCACTGACGGCAAATAGAAAAGATACCGGCATATTGGGTAGTGGTTATATATTTAAGGCCATGACATCCAATATTACCATGAACCTTAATGTGTTATTAAAAACAAAGGGGGCATGCTGGACTATAAGCTCTGCCTGTAGCAGCAGTGGTCACGCTATAGGTCAGGGCGCAGACTTGATCCGTAGTGGCCGGCAGGAAATTGTAATTTGCGGTGGTGCCCAGGAAATAAACTGGCAGTCGGTATGTGGCTTTGATTCTCTGAATGCCTTTTCGGTGCGTGAAGATAAACCAGAATTGGCCTCTCGCCCTTTTTCACATGACCGGGACGGGCTTGTACCAAGTGGCGGCGCAGCGGCGGTAATTCTGGAGAGCTTTGACTCAGCGTACAGACGCGGTGCTGTCATTCTTGGCGAAATAAGCGGATATGGTTTTTCGTCAGATGGAGGGAATATTTCAGTACCGGACTCTGATGGTCTATTTCGGTCAATGACCATGGCCTTGAAGAATGCCGGGATGTCCCCTGAGCAAATCGACTATATATGTGCTCATGCAACTTCCACCCCTTTGGGCGATGCGGAAGAAGCCAAGGCAATTAACAGGGTCTTTACCACTGACAGCCCCAGAGTATCGTCTTTGAAAGGTATGTGCGGGCATGAATTATGGATGGCCGGTGCAGGCCAGGTAGTGTACACTACGATAATGGCGATGAAAGGATTTACCGCACCAAACATTAATTTCACCGGTCCGGATAAGCATAGTGAAAAATTAAACATTCTGACAGAGACAGACAATTATCCACCAGTTGGAGTAATATGTAATTCGGCTGGTTTTGGCGGTACAAATTCAAGTCTCGTCATTAATTATGCAATATGATGATATAATTATTGGTGCTGGCGTCTCAGGTATGACCACCGCTATTCTACTGGCACAAAGTAGTAGAAAGGTGGCAGTTTTTGAGCAGTCATCAACTATAGCCCCAACCATAAGAGGTTTTGAAAGGAAGGGGGTATATTTCGACACTGGCTTCCATTATGCTGCAATGCTGGGTAAGGGCGAATTTTTACATACTCTGTGCGACCGGCTGGGCATATTGCCACAGATCGAGGTTAAAGCCTCAAATAATAATTCCGGAGATATCTTCTATCATATTCCCTCCGGTTTTAAAATTGAATTCAGTAATTCACTGGAATATCTTGAGGAAAAACTAAAATGTATATTTCCAGATGAGTCCGCCGGAATAGAGGAATATCTACGAATTATTTCCAATTATGTAACCAGGATAAATCGCGACTTATTTTCATCAGTTCTTTCACCAGAGAGTCTATTTGCTAATGGCGATGTCTCACTGCAAGATTATTTGAATTCACGGTTTACCTCTCCTCAGCTTAAGACTATTTTTTCTCTGCATGCTGTTTTATATGGTTCCTTGCCCGGCGAAACTTCAATGCGTTACCACTCGATGATAGCTGGGGGTTACTATGATAAAATTCAGCAAATATATAATGGCGGCTACGCTCTGTCAGACGCATTTAAGAAGCAGATGAAAAAATATGGCGTAGATATTCACACCAGTGCCAGTGTCAGTAGTATTATTGTAGATGACCGTCTAAAAGTTAAGGGAGTGACTGTTCAAGATGGTAGTTCATATCAGGCTGAAAATTGCATATATACAGGACACCCCAGATTCCTGCTGGATTTATTGCCTGAGTCAGCCTTCAGACCCGTTTTCCGGAGCAGAATAGCCAGAATGGAAGATACAGTTTCAGCCATGGTGGTTTATTGTAAAGATAATGCTACTGAAAATCTTTCCAGTAGTCACAGGAATATTTTTTTATATAGTTCGCTTTTCCCTGATATTTTTGGTGATGGCACAGAATCTGGACAGGGACCGATCTTTATCAGTCGCTCCATAAGCCGGGATAAGCAAGGCGGAGTGTCCTTACTATATCCGTGTGATTTTAATCAGCTTAAAAAATGGGAAGACTCTTTTATAAGAAAAAGACCCGCCGAATATTATCAGTGGAAAAAAGAGACCGCAGAGAGTCTTCTACAGAAAGTACAAGCCAGTTGTCCATTAATATCAAAGCATCTGGAAATAATTGATATTGCCAGCCCACTGACTTTCAGGGACTACATGAAATCGCCATGTGGTAGCTTATATGGAATAAAGCATCTGGTTGATAACATGCCCTTAATGGCCCGGACTAAAGTATCGGGTTTATTACTTGCTGGCCAGGCTACTCTGGCTGCCGGACTGGCAGGAGCCATGGTTTCAGGTTTTCTGGCTGCTGGTCATATAACAGGTGAAGATTTCAGAAAGACAATGAGTTAATGGAAGCGAGAAGAGTTGTAATAACAGGTTTAGGGGCGATTTCTCCATTCGGGCCAGGTTGTGCTTGTCTGTGGGAAAATCTCTGCCAGGGTAATTCTGCTGTCAGAAAAGTACCAAAAGCCCGAGATGTAATTGGTTTACGCAGTCATGTGGCAGCAATTGTTCCAGAAATTGATATAAGTGTTATTCCCCGGAAAAAACGCCGGTTCATGTCAACTATGTCTATATATTCATACCTGGCCTCTCAAGAGGCTATCCAACATTCAGGTAATTCAGAGGAGATATTTGAAAGTCGCAGAACAGGCCTGGCTTTGGCATCAACCACAGGCAGCTCAGAAGAGAGTGAGGCTTTTTTTAAATCATACAATGTAGCAAACTCAATAGAGAGTGTTAAATCTACGATGTTTTTTAAGACGATGAACCATTCTTGTGCGGCTAATACTTCTCAGGCTTTAGGGATACGGGGTCGCCTACTTTCGCCATCAGCGGCCTGTGCCTCTGGCACATTGGCAATAGGCCTGGCCTTTGAAACCATAATGGCTGGCCAGCAGGATGTGATGTTGTGCGGTGGTTCTGATGAGTATCATGTACTATCCACTGCAGTTTTCGACATAATGAATGCAGCGTCTCTCGGATACAATGACTGCCCGGATCAGACCCCCCGACCGTTTGACCAGAACCGGGATGGTGTAGTTTGTGCTGAGGGTTCCGGTATTGTACTGCTGGAAGAACTCGAACACGCCAGAAGCAGAGGTGCGGTTATTCTGGCAGAGATTTTAGGGTTCTCAACCTTATCATCCCCTGATGACATTGCTAATCCAGATAAAGAAACAATAAGCACTTGTATGACCAATGCCTTAGAACAGGCTTCTCTAAAGCCTGATGACATTGACTATGTCAGTGCTCATGCTACAGCTACTGATAGTGGTGACATTGTGGAGTCGCAAGCAATATTTGCAGTTGTTGGCAAGGATGTTCCCGTCAGTAGTCTTAAAGGGCATATTGGTCATACTATGGCCGCCAGCGGACCACTGGAGTTGATCGCCTCGCTAAAAATGATGCAGCATGGCGTTTTAAT
>JAFGDI010000309.1 GCA_016932145.1 Sedimentisphaerales bacterium | reverse complement strand
CTAAACGGTCACTAATGACTGATTGGTTTGCTTTTTCATGATAGATATCAGGTAGATCAGGCACGAATGCCAGATTCACACCGGTGTGATCGCCGGGTCTTGATTGCAGGTGAATAAGATAGTTACAGAGCCAAACAGGACAGAAAAGCGTTCAGCGAGAACGCGTCGCAAGTTGCTGGAAGCGGCGTTAGAGGTTTTCAGTGAATATGGTGTTGACGCTACGACCATAGATGATATTACCCGGCGGGCGGATCTGGGCAAGGGAACATTTTATCGTTATTTTTCCGATAAGAGAGAGATTACTACCTGTCTGGTAGAAGATTCAATGGCTCGATTAATTTCCCAGTTGAATAAGTTCAGTATAGAGCCCAAATCGATAGAAGATGTGTTAGAGCATCTGCTAAATGTCCATTATGATTTTTTTGTCAATAATAGTGGCGAGTTTGTTTTGTTATTTCAGGGTCGATTATTCCTTAAGCTAGATCGTCGAATATCAGAGAGTATGGAAGGTCCGTTTAGTGAATATTTAAGTGCGATAGAGTCATTGCTTTCTCCTTTTGTCAGTGTGAAGATGGACCTGTTGCGTATAAGAAGGCTGGCCTGTGCGGTAGCAGGATTTGTATTTGGTTATTTCTCATTTGCTATGGTAGGCATGGACGACGACAATATCCAGGCAAATCTCAAGCCACTGCGACAGAGTTTTGTCAAGAGTATGTCATCATTTGTAGTGCACTAAGGTTTAGTGCTGTAAAAAATATAGATAAGGTTAATTAAATGTTTAATAGAAAAGATGAAAAGGTCCAGGAGGATCAGAGTGTAGAGCCCCCAGGTATTATCGCCGATAATACTGACTCATTATGGGAGAAGTCAAATTCGGCAGAGTCTGTAATATCGGTGCCATTATCGAAATGGAATGACTGGCGTTGGCAGATGCGAAATCGTATTCGCAGCTATGAGCAGTTGGTCAGGGTATTCCCTGCTTTAAAGCAGAGGAAAGAGTTGCAAGGGGTAATGAATAAATATCCGATGGCAATTACGCCATATTATGCCTCAAAGATACAAGAGACGAATTATTCAGATCCTATTTTTGCCTTGAGTGTACCACATATACAGGAGTTATATGATTCTGCCTGTTTAAGTGATGACCCGTTGGAAGAACATTGTGATATGCCAGTTCCGGGGCTGGTACACCGTTATCGAGACAGAGCATTGGTTATAGCGACCACTATGTGTTCGATGTATTGTCGGCATTGTACTCGTAAGCGTATAACGGGTATGCGAGAGAACTCAATTTCAACTCGGCGTATGAAGCAGATTGTAGAGTATCTCAGATCGCACCCTGAAATTACAGATGTAATCGTATCAGGTGGCGATCCACTGACGATGCCAGATAGTGTTATAGATATGGTATTGTCTTCGCTGCGTTCAGTTCCCAGTGTAGAGGTAATTCGTATTGGTAGTCGTGTGCCGGTGGTATTGCCGATGAGGATAACCGAAGAACTGGTAAATATAATCAGGAAGTATCATCCAGTCTGGATCAATACACATTTTAATCATAGTGCTGAGCTGACCCCTGAAGCCAGAGCCGCCTGTGCCCGTCTGGCAGATGCCGGCGTACCATTGGGTAATCAGACCGTATTGCTCAAAGGCATAAACGATAGTCCGCAGATAATAGAGAAGTTATGTCGCAGTCTGGTGAGAAACCGAGTAAGGCCATATTATCTATATCAGTGTGATCTGGTGCGTGGTGTTGAGCATTTAAGGACATCGGTGCGTAAAGGCATTGAGATCATGGAATATATGCGCGGCCGGGTTGGTGGAATAGCTATCCCTACCTTTGTAGTTGATGTGCCGCATGGTGGCGGCAAGATACCGGTCTTGCCCAATTATATAATATCCATGAGCGAGAGTTATACGGTGTTCAGGAATTATGAAGGGATGATCGTAAGTTATCCGGAACCTGGCACAGAGCCAGTAGCTCATCTTATTATGCCAGAATCACAGAGCGGAGTCTGGGAGGTAAGTGCAGGTATAGATGAAATGATCATGCCGGAAAAGAACAAGCGTATGGCGCGTCGTCGAGAAAATAGTCCTGGCGTAACTGGTGATAGTTGTAATGGTTTCTGATGATCGATTTTCAGATTGAGATCAGTTCTGTTATTTTTTATAAAGCTGTCATTCAGGATAGTTATGAATAACAAGTAAATCTCAAGTCGGGTGTTTATCGGCTTGAGATTTACTATTTTGAACCTGTCAGGACCGGATTGTCCGCAGGTATAAGAGGCGAAAGATGAAAACGGTTGTAGGTTTTGTATATGACCTGAAAGACGATTATATAGCAGAGGGGTTTACCTCTGAGCAGGCAGGCGAATTTGACTCGGTAGAGACAGTAGAATCGCTGGCCCAGGCCATAGAGCAAAATGGATATGTAGTTGACCGAATAGGAAATGGTAAGTCATTGGCTCGTCGTCTGTCAGCCGGTGACCGCTGGGAGATGGTATTTAATGTAGCTGAGGGCGTTGGTGGTCGCTGTCGAGAAGGGCATGTACCGGCATTGCTGGAGATGTTTGGTCTGGACTATACGCTATCAGACCCGCTGGTCTGTTCATTGACATTGGATAAGGGCATGGCCAAGGAATATGTGGCAATGTCAGGTTTGGCAACGGCGAAGTTTGTCGTAATAGAGAGTATAGGCCAATTGGCGGAGGTCAGGCTTAATTATCCACTATTTGCCAAGCCGCTGGCAGAAGGTACGGGCAAAGGTATAGATCAGAATTCTCATATAGATTCACCCGAGCAGTTAGCAGCTACCTGTGAGAGGTTATTAGCCGAATATTCTCAGCCTGTTCTGGTAGAGGAGTTTTTATCTGGCCGGGAATTTACTGTTGGTGTTTTAGGTAATGGGGCAGATGCCAGAGTACTGGGTACGATGGAAATAGAAGTTCTGGCTCAGGAGGAAAATGCTATATATTCTTTTATCAACAAGGAAGAGTGTGAAACCCGAATCCGATATAGCCGGTTATCAGAAAGTGAAAAGCAGTTGAAGTGTCAGGTAGAAAAGCTGGCATTAGATTGTTATGTGAGGCTGGGCTGTCGAGATGCCAGTCGAGTAGATATTCGCTGTGATGGTAAGGGTAAGCCGTACTTTATTGAAGTTAATCCCCTTGCCGGAATGCACCCAACTCATTCGGACCTGCCGATGATCGCGACAAATGAGGGAATGGCGTATAAGGATCTGGTGGGTGAAATATTAAAAAATGCTTTTGAGCGAAAACGACAGAGGAGCAAATAAATGAATAAGTCAGTACTGATAGCACATAATACTTTTGGTGATGCAGATGATCCGTTTTATCCCAGTCGCTGGGCGGTGATGGAT
>JAFGDI010000308.1 GCA_016932145.1 Sedimentisphaerales bacterium | reverse complement strand
CATTAACGAGTTCTAATATGTTATTCATATAGCCAGACCTATAATTACAAAGATCACACATAATATTATTACAACCAGAAATATCCGGGCCAGCATTTTATTCTTCGGCGCAAAGGTACCATGTCGCAAATAGCGAAACATTATATCGCCGCAATATGGGCAGGAATCATTTTCACTATAAACCTGCTTACCACACTTGGGGCATTCGATAACCTCATCTTCAAACCGAACCGGATCACGATAATCATCGGTATCTTCAATGTCAGGGCCAACAGCCCCATCTTCATCATATTTATCGCTATACATTATTATTTCCTATTCATTCTGGCCAGCAGCAGACTGTTAAGAAAGCCCATTACCTTGCCTGGCCGACCAGTTATCGCCCGCTTATGATAGCAGAGCAGTCCATGTGCTTTTATGATTATATCAGCATGACCCTCGGCAGGCAACTGTCCTTTTCGCAGCAGGTCAACCACCTTCCTTTCCGTTAGCCGCTTTTCCTCAACTGAAGGACAGCAGCCATCGCAGACCAGCCCCCCGGCTGAACTGCTGAAATACGGATGTGCCAGCGAATCTGTCTCACCTCCGCACAGGCAGCAGCAGTCAAGACAAGGCTGATGCCCGGTATTTTCCATAAGATACTGCTCATAGTTAAGTATAACATCAGGTGCCGGCTCGCCTGCCTCCAGACGAGATAATGACCGACTCAGCAGCTCAAATAATTCCGGGTGCGGGTCCATGTCCTCGGTCATATCGGCTGTGAACTCTGCCAGAAACAAAGCACTATTCAAGGATAGCAGATCAGCACGCAAGCCAACAAAAGAATTCTCCAGATAAAAATTCGTCAGCGTACCCAGCTCAGAACTGCCCCGCGGCGGAATATAATCAGCCGCCCCCAGATATAGCAGGTCAAAACCGCCACTAAAACCGCCCTTCTCCCGACGGGCTCCTTTGGCAATACCACGCAACTTGCCATGCTCAGCACCAAACAAGGTAACTATCTGACTACTCTCAGAATAGGTAACCTTACCCAGACATATTACTTTATCAGAAAATGGTTTCATAATGCCAGATTATACCGGCATTGCCGGCCCTACAAAAGAAAAAGCTGGAAACTATCTATATTTCTCGCTATCCTTTACAACAATACTAATTATGTGGAGTTTATATGTCAGTAGTAAAATATCATCTCGGAAATTTTCCGCCGACCACACTGGAGTGGAACAAACTGATTCCACTGATTGGCCCGGCAAATGCCGCTATAGCCCGATACGATAGTCTGCTCACCGCTATTCCCAATGCCGATGTCCTGCTTAGTCCTCTTACAACCGACGAAGCGGTACTATCCTCTCGTATTGAAGGAACTCAAGCCACCATTGGCGAAGTACTGGAATTTGAGGCCGATGGTAATATCGATAAATATTCCGACGAAAAACGACATGATATTCAGGAAGTTTTGAATTATCGCAAAGCCATGCGTCATGCGATTAGTCGTTTAGAAGAACTTCCACTCTCTGTCAGAATAATTCTGGAAGTACACAAAGTTCTTATGGATAGTGTAAGAGGGCATGGTAAATCCCCCGGCGAATTCAGAAAAATACCAAATTGGATAGGCTCAGCAGGCTGTACTATTGAAACAGCACGGTATATTCCAATTTCCGCAGAAAATCTTCCGGGACACATGAGTGATTTTGAAAAATATATACATTTTGACACAATACCTGATAAACTTGTTCAACTGGCCATTCTGCACGCTGAATTTGAAGCACTACATCCTTTTTTAGACGGAAATGGCAGACTGGGTCGCATGCTCGTTCCGCTTTTTCTCTGGCAAAAAGGGCTTATCAGGCAACCTATGTTCTACATAAGTTCTTTTTTAGAATCAAACCGCGAGGAATACTATAATAGATTGCTGGATGTTTCCAAAAACAACAACTGGACAGATTGGTGTGTCTTTTTCCTGAAAGCTCTGACTTCTCAGGCAATTTCAAATGAGAAAAAGGCTTCTGACATACTAAATCTTTACAATAACAAAAAAAGGGAATTATCAGAAATCATTAATTCACAATACTTTATCAGTTCTCTCGATTGGATTTTTGAACATCCTATATTCAACAATAAAGATTTCATCAAGTCCTCTGGCATACCAGAGCCAACAGCTCGCAGAATAATCAATTTACTAAAAAACAATAACATTATCTCTGTGATTATGAAACCTGCCGGTCGGCGATCGGCGGTTTATGTTTTTTCTGAACTTCTTAATATAGCAGAAGGTCGCATTGTATTTTGACACTCACAAATGCAACTCAAACCAGCTTGTCGCTCATAAATCGCAAAAAATGAGCGACAAACTGGTTTATTGCTAATATTTGAGCGACAAAATATGTCAATACTATCGACATGACCAGAGAATATGTCGAAAAAATCGCTTTTCATCGACATATTATTTCAACATGCCGATGGCGCAACCATGTTTTGATGGGCCCAGACATGGTCAGGTATAAAAAAGGACCTGCATTTTACAGCAAGTCCTTTTTAATTAGTTAGTTATGTTACATCTCGAATAGAGGCGCATAATCATGCGTCTTTATTAAACTGCCAGATACTAACCAACTGCAATCAGTTATCATGAACCTCATTTATGATTACCACTTCTCCATCATATGGCTGATATTCAGAGGTATCATAGTTATACTTATAATATTTATTATTGACCATATATACTTGCCGGCCAGTCAGAATAATTTCGCCAGTTTTATTACTCATTATCATGAATATCACTGGGCAATATTTAGTATACTTCGCCTCGATAATGCTCTGACAGAGAATCAAAACTTCCTGATAGCCGCCATTATCACCAATAATATTTGTAACTTTAACCGATGAGTAATAATCATCGTACAATTTATGATCAACTCCAAATTCATAATCACAAGATACACTATCAGATATACTGCCACTGACATTTGAGCTGGTCATGTTAAAGCTGCTGGTTTTCTCAAACACCTCATTGTAGAATGTATAATCACTGTCAGTATCTTCAACAGAAACATCTCGATCAATTTGGGAAATATGTATTTCCGGTATCAAAAGCGATACATCCTGATCAGTAAGAGCCTGCAACATTTCCGGCAGATCTGCCAGTCTGTTTTCCAGTTCATAGACTGCTTTACCCTCTTGTCCCAACAATAACAGACAACTAAACTTATCATCGCTCATAGGAACTTTAACTAAGGTAAGATCATCGTCTGCATAACCAGGCAAAACCGCATTAATAGATATCATATCCACAGGTTCAGTTATAGTGCTTTGGGTGTTGTATGTACAAAGCAAATCATTATAAAAGTAAACATTGTTATCAGAGTCCCATTCCAGATATCGTGTATCAGGCCAACTAAACTCACACTCGACCGCCACTTTTTCAACTGGTACATCCCAGGTTAAGCTATCCAGCTTCAGGATACCTGATTGAAATTTACTGGCATAATAAATATCGCTAGTTTGGTCTTTTGTCACATGAAAGACATTGCTTCTGGCACTATTAGCTTCAACCTGCCCACCCAGCGAATGACAGAAATCACTCCAGAATGGCGTATTGTAAACAAAATTACACGATCTGTTCAATTCCTCTTCAAAATGGCTACATAGAAATTGCTCGCCATGGTAAAGACTGTTGCCATAGGTCGAATATTTAAACATTGCCAGCTCGAGATTTTCATCTATAAGCTCCTGTCGCCATTGATCTGCCTCATAATATTTCAGGTTGCCAGACTTCACCACAGACCCCGATTTAGTAAAACGGATTTCCTGATTAAAATTACCAAAGCTCAGACCAAACTCGCCATCAAGTACTAAAGGCTCGTAGTTATCAGTAATTACAATTTGATTAAGACCTTTTTCGCCAGCAAATATCTCAAGAACGAGATCAAACCTTGATTCATCAAAGTTGAAGCTCGCGCTGGCTACCTCCATACCAACCGGGATCCGGTCGAGATAATCCCAGGCAACTATCTGATAGAGGATATCCTTTTTGTAAGTATAAATATTCTTTCCCTCAGCCTTTTCCAGTCCGGTAATGGTCTGGCTAAATGATCCCAATCTGACCGTAAGCTGGCCTGGTTCCATCTGCTGGTTAAAATCAACAGCACTTATACTGCCACTACACCTTACCCGCTTATAGCTGTGACGAAATGAACTTCTGGAATAACTGATCTTATCAAGTGTCAGAGCATCAGCGTAACCGAAGATCAGCTTAATCGGCAGATCGCCATCAAGCTGGGCCTTACCTTGAAAAATACTCTGGCCATAACCTAAAGTAAAAACATAATCATCTGCCAGATAACCAGTTAGGTTAAGACCTCTGGCACTGAAGTTTAATTTGCCACTGAGCAGATCATAACTAAATATCAGCCCTTTACCACGATAGCCAAGAATATCCTTTTTAACACTAAAGCCAGACAGGGGCAGTTTCCATTCCTGACCGGCCATCTGCAAAGTGAGATATTCTGACATTAAAAGGGTCTGAATATCAACATTATCCGAATCGATCAGAGCAGAAATAGACAGTGAATCTTTTCCAGTACGGCTCCCGGCTTTTACCTGACATATTACATTCTGGATCTCTGAAGGGCCACTCTGGCCGGGCAAAACCGGTTCACCAACTATATTATTCTCTAGCAATATCGGTTTTGAACCATTCTTATAATAAGTAGCCGTCCGACTCTGGGCCACTACCTGCCCATCTTGCGATACCACTGGTATCGTAAAACTATAGAATGGTGGATTGGCCTTAACCGCCATGCTCTCACTAATAGAAGCATCGGCCCTGACTACCACTTTAACATCCCGGCAGACACGGGCGGTTAACTTCTTATCCAGACCGGAACTACTCCCCAGACCAACAACCGCCACATCACAATTCACACTATCAACGGTAATTCCATATAACTGGCAATGCAAAAGCAATAAAAAGACAACCGCTACTCTATGTAACATAAACATTTCTGCTCCCAGGACAAATTAT
>JAFGDI010000307.1 GCA_016932145.1 Sedimentisphaerales bacterium | reverse complement strand
TCTTCCCTGTGGTTATGAGTGGTAAGATTTCAACTGTCGCATTGATTGATTAAAATTCCAGATAAAGCGTATTTGAGTATAGCAGTGTCGGTTTTTCGCTGCCTTTAGTGTTGGGGCAGATCATTATCGCGCATTTATGCTTTCCCGGTGCAATAGAATTTACGATCTCGCGGCTCAGATTAAAGGTGAAATCTTTGTGTTGGAACTGAAGTGTATCGTTTAGCAGATGAAATATCTTGTCGCCAACCTTCATATAACAGTTGAATTCTTCATACTTTTGGGGCCATTGGGAATGACTGAAATTTATACTGCACAAATACAGGTCTTGTTGGGAATTATTGAGTGAGCTGCCTGATGGTTCGCATAAAAAAACAACTGATGGGCGATTATCGGGCCAGAACAGGGTAGCGAAGGTCAGGGTGATCAGAAGCAGGCATATTGCAATCTCTTTGATCGAATTACGGGTGAGTATGAAAATATGTCTGATAAAGTCTGGCAAATTCTTTGTCTCCGCTTGGCTGTCCCTGATAATTTCGGCTATTAGTGTATCAACTATTGGCAAAATACAGATCTGGCTGAGTCGCAATTAAAAGCAGATATTGTGTTTTATGTAAGTCTATTATTATAAAGGTCTTGTATTTGAGTGTCAGGTTTTATTCAGCATACTGCCGGCTGCCAGAGCCAAAAGATGTCTGGTTATAGGTCTTTGTTATCCAGTGCAGTGCAGGGTTATGTTAAGGCTTTTCTTTTGACCATGCCGGGTTGTTGGCATATAATTTTCTGGGTAGCCAGTATGAACAGAACTGACAATCTGGCATTCCCGGCAAAAAAAACTCATATTTTGTAAAGGAACACATGGCAGGAAAAATTGATGCAGTACTGTTCGATTTCGGCGGTACACTAGACTTTGATGGCGTTGACTGGTTCACCAGGTTTTATGACTATGTTGTAAGTCATATTGGTGGTAATGAACCTCATAAACTCAATTTCTTCACTGCTATGAAGCAGGCGGCGATGCAGATGTCTGATATGAATGACATTATGAGCCTTAATATAGACCAGACCGTAATTCGCTGGACAGAGACTACCCATGCTATAATTACCGCGGAAAAAGGGCATGATTCTGGCAATTGGGACCCAATGCTGGTTGCGGCTGATTTTATGTCTGATTCTCATAAAATAATCGAGAGAAATCATGGTGTTTTATCTGAGTTAGCCAGAGAATATCGGCTTGGTTGTATAAGTAATAACTGGGGTAATATCGCCGGCTGGTGCAGCCAGGTAAATTATGACAGTTTTTTTGAAGTAATGGTTGATTCTGCCCGGGAAAATTCAATTAAACCAGATCCGGCAATATTTCAGGTGGCATTGCAAAAAATGGGGCTCAACCCGGCCAGAACAGTATATGTCGGTGATCGCTATGATGCTGATGTTATTGGTTCCAGTAGTGTTGGTATGATCCCATTGTGGCTGACTGGCGGTACCGAAACTATCGAAAATGATATTGTTTATATGGATTATGGTCTGAGGCAATGGCAATATATAGTCAAGCCGGCTAAAATAAGGAGTCTGACAGATGTTCTTCAAATTTCAGAACTTTTCTAACTACAATAATTTTAATATAGGCTCACCGTTTTCCATGGCTGCCAGGCCTTTGCTTACTTTAGGCATAATTCTGATAGTGCTGGGATTGCTGATAACGAAATTTCCGGAGGTTTTTGCCGGACTTATCGCTTTTATTTTGTATTTTTTAGCCGCTGTGTGTATATATATATCTATTAAATTATGGCGAACTGGCCGTAGGTTTAATACTCCGCCCAGGGCAGATAATAATGCTGATTCGGTGAAGGTTGATGTAAAGATAATAGAGTAGCTATTATCGATAAAAATGCCATTGCAAGGGGTGTTTGGCTCTTTTATCAGACAGGAGGTCTGATACAATGGCGATAAATGAGAGCAGGGCGAAAGTCCGTAAATTCAAGGAAGAATTATAATGAGAAAAGCCATTATCTGGTTGTTCGTTGCTTTGGCGTTGACTATAGGAACCGAGATGTTTTCTGGCAATAGTGTCAGGGTTTTTGCCGATGACAATTTTGTTCCATATAATAATGGCAAGTTGCGTCTGGTTGTTGTCGGTTCTTCAGTAGCTTATGGATCAGGAGCAACAGAAGATAAAGGCTGGGCCTATATGCTCAAAGATGAGCTTCAGGCAAGTGGTCGCTGGGAAGTTATCAATAAGAGTATAGGTGGTAATCGTACCAGTGATGTGTTGGGCCGACTGGATCGCGATGTATTGGCCTATGACCCGGATTTTGTGGTTGTTGGCCTCTCGCTGGCTAATGAGGGTTTTGCCGGTAATGCTGATGTTCAGGAAGTATATAGCAGCTACAGAAATGGTCTCAAGAAGATAATACAGGTTTTGCAGGCAAATGGTATAGTTCCGGTAATCTGCAATTGTTATCCGCATTCAGGATATGACCAGTTGAAATATGACCTGGTATGCCAGATGAATAGGGAGATTGCTTCATGGCCGGTTGCGAGTATTAATTTCCTGTCTGCAACAGATGATGGCCACGGGCGCTGGGTAGAGGGGTATTTGAAGGATGGCGGCCACCCAAATGATGCCGGTCACAAAGAGATGTTCTATAATATTCCCGGCTCTCTTTTTGATAATTATATCGGTTCTTTACCAGCAGGTTCACTATCAATGCAGAACTCCTGCTGGTTAACGCAATCAGGCAAGCCCGGCGTAAAACCCCTGAATTGTGTCATAGAAAAACCCTTGCACTCTTATTCGGTCTGCTTTGACTTTATGGCTGAATCGGAACTGCCTGAAACTATACTTGATATCGACAGTAACGGTAAAATAGCTATAGATAAGCAGGGGAAACTGGCATATCTGGCAGGAGAAGAACAAATAATCAGCAGCGAGACAATAACTCCAGGCAAAAGCTACCGAATTGCCCTTACCTGCTCATATAGCCAGCAAAAAGCAGCCTTGTACCTTAACGGCGAGCTGGTCGGAAAATGCCATTATCGTCAGGCCGAGGTTGATTCGTTAGATTTGGGCGGAAATGCACAGTCCGTCAGCAGTAAAGTAAAATATCGTAATATTGTTTTATATCGCGGGTCGCTGACTTATTCAGAGATAATTTCTCTCTATGCCGGGAATGCAGGACAGTCAAGTCTGGAACTTTTTTCGCCCCTGGATGATCCGATAACATCCGAGGGCATAAAACTGGTAAATCTGGCCCCCACAAGCAGCAATTTTAAGGTGCAGGACGCCAATTATTCTTTTGGCCTGTAATAATGAGCTGAGCCCGGAGAACAGGGCTATTGAATGAATTGCCTCTGCCTGCATGACTAAAGCTATTAGTTGATCGCTATCATTATTATCAGTACTGATAATGGTGGTGAATTTGTATGGCAGGGGTTCATACAGGCATAGTAATATCAAAAAATAACGGAGGGTGTATGCCATGCCAGGCTGTATCTTATTGCGATTAAGGTACTTAGCCGATATTACTTTTTTTGGCTATTCTTAAATTTTAAAGTTGACGACCAACTGGTACTGCCATATAATGCTACATCTCAACTGAAGCGAGCGGAACTGACTGCGTAAAGTGAAGGTTGAGTGAAGAGCGCATAATTTTTGGACGAAAATTTTAATCGCAATTTACTCATCTGGTTATTAAGTGGTTCCTCCCTCGTTATTTTAGATTTAGCTTAGAAATAAGTTATTTAGATATTGACAAAAAGTCTTCAGATTGGTACTATTACGGGTCTGTAGAATTTTTGCCTGTTGCGTAAACAGGCATCATAAGAAATATAAACCGTTGCTAGATATGGAGTTGGCTTAAGTGGAAGCCGAAAAGATTAGAATAAGGATGGAAGCGTACGACCATAAAGCTCTTGATGCTTCAGCAAAAGAGATAGTCGAACAGGCGCTTCGTACCAATGCTCGTGTTAGCGGACCGGTCCCTCTTCCAACGCGTATCGAAAGATACACGGTTCTTCGCTCTCCTCACATTGACAAGAAGTCTCGTGAGCAGTTCGAGATGAGAACACACAAGAGATTGATCGATATCTATAACGCAAACCCGCATACTGTAGAGGCGTTAAATCGCCTGGTAGTACCTGCGGGTGTTTTCGTCAAGATTCGTGTCTGACGGAAGCAACGAGTAAGTACGTTAACGGTAAAAAAGGTTACAAAACAGGAAGTATTCAAATGATGCTTTTAGGCAAAAAAGTCGGCATGAGCAAGATGTATGATGAGAAGGGCGTATCAGTGCCTGTTACCCTCATACAGGCTGGCCCTTGTGCAGTTCTTCAGGTAAAGACACCTGAAACTGACGGGTATCATGCAGTCCAGATAGGTTTTGATGATGTTAAAGAGAATCGTCGCAAGAAACCAGAAGTAGGTCATGCCGCTAAGGCTAATGCCGTACAGAAGGCTTTTATTCGCGAAGATCGTCTCAAGGCAGCTTCAGAATATACAGTAGGTCAGGAATTGACAGTTACAATCTTTGAAGAGATTAAGTATGTAGATGTTACAGGCACCAGCAAAGGTAAAGGTTTTGCCGGTGTAATGAAGCGTCATCACTTCAAAGGTATGGACGGTTCACATGGTTGCGAGCGTATGCATCGTCACGGTGGTAGTATCGGTAGTGGCTCAGCCAGTAGAGGTACAAGTCGTGCGGTTCGTAAAGGTCGTAAGATGAGCGGTCATATGGGTGCAGAGCGTTGCACAGTCAAGAACCTCAAGATAATGGGTATTGATACAGTTAACAATCTGATAATAGTTAAAGGTGCTGTAGTTGGCGCTAATAACGGTTATGTGATGGTTAAGAAGGCCAAGACCAGCAAGAATAACTGATGCAGTTGCTCTGATGAGCAGCCAGGCAAATAAGGTATAGTATAAGAAATGGCAATAACTATGATAGAGTTACCAGTTTACAATCGTGAAGGCAAGGAGCTTGAGAAAGTTCAGATCGATCCGGCCGTATTAGGCTCGGTAGTTCGCTCTGCACTGTTGAAGCAGGCTATTGTTATGTATCACGCCAATAAGCGTCAGGGAACAGGAGCCAATCGTGGCCGTGGCGATAAGGCCGGTTCAACCCGTAAGCTGTATAAGCAAAAGGGTACGGGCCGTGCTCGTGCCGGTAATAACCGTACACCGCTGCGTAAAGGTGGTGGTGTGTGCTTTTCTAAGTATGCACGCGATTTTTCGCACCGCATGCC
>JAFGDI010000306.1 GCA_016932145.1 Sedimentisphaerales bacterium | reverse complement strand
GCCTCTGTAACGCTCAACGATACTACCCCGGCTATTTTTAGCCATAATAGTCATTGGGTACTGCCAATCTACAAAGTCGGCCAGAGTGCTTACTGTTTGTTCCTTTATCATACTACCATTTACATAGTATCTGAATGTTGTGCCATCATAAGTAATTGATACATGCGACCAGACTTCATCGGCGATAGCATTATCTCCTGAAAATACTTCCAGTGACCTGTTCTGTTGATCTCTGATGTATGTCTTTATGGCACCATTACCAGATACGCCAAACTGCATTCCGGTGGTACTACCATCGTTAAATGAAGCCATTATGCGTCCTTCACCACTCAAACTAGCTGACGGGAAAGCCCAGAAGGCATAGGTAAACTGTTCCAGGCCATTACCAAATCCTGCCTTAGGATAGGCATCAGTAGTAAGCATTACATAGCCAAGACCATCAGTTGACTCAACAGAGTAATTGCCAATAGTACCTTGACTAAATATTGGGTTATCTACAGCAGAACCATGATTAACGCCCTGACCATCATTGTAATTTTGCTCAAAAGCATAACTGGCTAATAACTTTTTGGCCACGAGAGTTGCTGAGTCAGATGTTGTTGTTCCACCGGCACTTGTCAGAACACAATAATAATCGCCCTCATCAGCCGTTGTGAAATTCTGGATTGTCAGGCTTGATGAATCATTATCTGTACTAGCAGTAATTCTGCTGTCAAGTGTCAATATTTCGCCATTTTTATACCATGTAGCAGTTGCTGTGCTAATACTGGTAAATTCTATATTGATTAGTGCCTGAGCATCAATATCAACTTTTGCTGATACTGGCTGAACAGTGACAACAGGAACGCTGGGCATTGCCTCGAATGTCCATTCCTTACCAGCGTAGTTATTGGGGTCACCGGCAGGTAATACCCCCCCCAGTCCATCAGCAATCCCCTCCTCGACCATCCATTTATAGCTCCTGTCATACTGGAGAGTTATGGGACCATAAGAGCCGTTCAGGTCCGTATAGTCTGTAACATCAAGAGAAGCAACCAGATACAGATTAGGATCATTTTCTTTATTTGTCAGATACACATAGTGCTTTTTAACTGCCGGATCTACCATAGTTGGATTATCAGGATCGCACGCAGCCTTCCATTGTAATGTAGTAGTAAGCTCAGCACCAACAGTGCCTACGCCAGTAGCTCCATTAGCCGGGGTTGGTTCGGTAGCCCCAATAACATATTTATTGGCCAGATATGTGTTTACCAGCTCTATTTCTTCTGTTGTTAATACTCGGTTATAAATAACAAGAGCTGCTACATCACCAGGGAAAAATGCTTTTGTACCGCGATTATATGAACCAATATTCAGTGCTGTAGGATATAACACTGAGCTATTATTGGTTGTGCCCATGTCGGTGCCATCAAGATAGGCGGTAACCGCAGAGGTCATAGCAAATACATGCGTATCAGTATTACCGGCAGATGTTACATCACCTGAATTTCCAGCCCGCCACAGAAACCTGTTGGATGTATTTGTACATATACGCATGCGTTCTGCACCAGATCCGCCCGGCTGTCCGGCTATAATGTATCGTTCACCAGCCATTATATCAAACTTTGCCACGGCAAATGCAGTAAATGAGCCAACATTTACCATATTACTGTTAAGCCCCATCCAGTCATCAATGCCATCAAAACTAACAGAAGCATGTCCTTTAAAATCAGGGTTTGATGCTACATAAACAGGCTTATTCAATGAGTTACTTTGTGTTGCATGATTTCCCATGCCAGAAGAATCTATCCAGCTTTCGATTGTTCCATCTCCGGCAACCGCAGAGCCAGGGATATTATCAGCATTAAGATCCATTACCAAACCATCAGTTACCGGCAAAGCCAGCAATGAGCTGGCACAACCCAATAAAAGTGATGACAGAAAAACACCAATTCGTTTCATTTCTTACCTTCCTTCTTCAAAATTAAGAACCATTTATTTGAATATATACAAACACGCATTATTCACTAATAGAATTTACATCAATTACTATTTGAGGATCGATCAGATAGAAAAAGTCATTTTCGTAACCATAGTTGGGCAATACTGTATCGGATAATTCCGGGCAATCAGTTACCATCAGAGTCATAAACTCATCTTGTGGCCCTAATTCAACGGCATATTCCATTTTTCCACTTTGAGCTGATACACCCGTTGTGCAATACTCAACCTGACCATCTATCAGGATTGTAAAATCAATGTAGGGTTTCTTCTCTGTAACATTTCTGAGAGCTTCTGTAATTCCACCTTGCGATCTAAACTCTTTAAGAGTGAACCCAGGATGTTTTTTTCGGATAGCCATGAGGTCGATTGTTATTCCGCAATTACTGTGTAACATAACTATGTCATGGTCATCGTACTGAGTATTATTAAAAACCAGCGGCGGGATAGTACTCTGCTGCTGTTTAATATCACCATGATAAACAGCTATCTCGTGAGTATAGTAGCCTCTGGCTCCCAGAAAATCAGTTTTATTCCCATTTGAGTCAATGGTAATATCTTTGTTCTTGCTATCTGGCACAAATACGCCATCTATCAGCTCATTTTCTGAAACATTGCAATATAAACGATCAGTTATTCTTGTATCTCTTACTACTGCTGAAGTAATAGCCCCGGTCCCCGGATTGATACCAGTTATTTGCATTACCTTGCCAAACCCATCACCGCCGCTGAAAATATCAGCCAGATTCAACCCCTGTCCGTACCAGAGATAGCCATTAGAATTAATGTCCCTAATAAATTCCTTGTCTGTAAATACTGCATCTTTTACACTGCCAGAACCATCAGTTTTTTTTGCCTGCCCTGTAGCCAGCATCTCACCTTTAGTTATCCGGCCATTTGCAATACCTGAAAACATAGCCTGTCCTTTGAACATACTGATCGATGAGAGGCCTTTATTATCTACTGACACGCCAAACTCTGTGCCCAGATCAATAACTCTGGCACTGGGAGTGTCAATAATAAATCCAAGTGCATTTTCCTGTATGCGTGCATACAACTTGCCGGTTATCAGGTCCATTTTTTCATGATTTTCGAGTTTTATCTCTGCTGGCGCTTCCAGCAGAACTTCAGCACCACCATCAAATAGTATCTTAACAACTCCCCGCGCCAGTTTTAGCTGCTGTCGAGATTTTAATCTGGTGCCGGTCTCTGCACTAAGACCTGAAATTGTCCATCTGGCTTCAACAGAATTTATGATCGTTGCTACTGTTTGCGGCTGCAAGCTTAAATATACATTAAATCCGAGAAATAATATTGCTGCAATTGATGTGATCACATAAATTTTGGTTAACTTCTCGCTTAAATAATTAATCCTGTTTTTTAATACGGGAAATAATCGAGTCGTATTAGCATTTTTTTCTACACTTACCTGCCCGGTTTCAATTGCAGGCGAGGTGCATTCATTTTCTGCCAGTACCGATAAAAACTCAGGGAATATCTCCGGGACAGATAGCTCTGGTTTGATCGGCTCTTTCATCGCTGAGACTTTCTTGGAATACTTCATTGCTGTCGCTAGCTGGAGGAAACTGACGGCAAAATATATATACTGCTCATCGCTTTTCAGTAATGTGTTCAGTCTCTGTGTCTGCTGCTCTTTTATCTCCCGCTCCAGGGCGAGGTAAAGCAGCTCAGAGATTTCTTTTTTTATTATATCATCCATTTCCACTTAATTTACCTGACTGTATCTTTCGTTCAATGCACGCAAGCAGATTGTTATGTATCCTCGAAATAATCTTGTAGATCGAGGATGCTTTATATCCTAATTTGTTTGATATTTCCCGTGGGGAAACATCCATACTGTATCTCAGCTTAATTATCTCTCTTTGCTTGTTTTCCAATTTGTCAATACAATATTCCAACGCTTCTCGTCTGACATCAAAATGTAATGTTTCCTGCTCCACTACCGGCATTATCAGCTCAAAAGCTTCACTGTCATATACTTTTTCTTTACTTCTTGATCGATCTTTGCGAAAACATAGTATTTCAAAATGAGTAAACCTTAATGCCCAGGACAGAAAATTACTGCCCGGCTCGAACTGGTCAAATCGACGCCACATCGCCTCGAATGCGTTCTGCAATATATCATCAGCATCCGGATAAGAAGGCACTAAAGACAGAATGTAGGAATATATCCTCGACTGGTTTTCGAGAATGAGTTTTAAAAAGAGTTTATGATTATCTGAATCCAAATCCTTCTCCATGCTTAAATAGTAACTACGCGTTCAAAACTATACTTCCT
>JAFGDI010000305.1 GCA_016932145.1 Sedimentisphaerales bacterium | reverse complement strand
TCCCCAAATTTCCTGCCAGACCACTGTCTGATACGACCGAACCGTCTTTCGATATTAGTTTCCAGTTATTAACCAGCTCAGCCTGAGACAAAGATACCAGTAAAAAGGAAAGGAAAATACTCCTGAAATATAATTTCATTTTAACCTCCAATTTCATTGCCATTACTATTATGAATTTTAATAATTAAAATAATTCTGCAACCTTAAATTGCTGAAACAAAAATAATAGCTGCCAGTTGATCAGGCTGTCAGTTAATAGACCAGATTATTTCTGAATAAATATAATGATCAGACGATTGATCATTTTAACGGGAAAATGCTGTATATCTCTTTTACTTTATCAGACGATAAAGCCTTATTCCATATCGCTATGTCATATATCCAGCCACTAAACTGCATATCCAGACTGCGCGAACGAATACCTATATGCAAATTAACATTATTGCTCAGATCAACATTATCGGGCAGGTCGCCGGCAATGCTCGTAACTGTACGAAACTCTTCATCGATCCTGCTTAATAATTCAGGATCCGGACTCTGCCAACCATCGGAGATACCATCAAGATAAGCAAGAAACTTTTTTCGCTCTCGATCTACCACCATTACAATAGAATGCCAGCCATCTTCGATCTGCCGGTCATAGCTGAGCCAGTTGTGAAACTTCTTATCACCACCGTAATCTGATATCCGTACAAACGGCACATTATCAAGTAATCCAATACGCCAGCCCACCTGCTGGGCAGGATTGAACTTTGAAGCAATAAATTGCTTAGCAGCATCTGGTACATTACCCTGCTGAACTTTAAACCACAATGCCACCGTAAAACTGCTCTTGCCGCTTAACGGCAATCTCTCCAGACGGGCATAACTCTGCTGACCTGTACCCGAAAAATACAAGGCACAATCCGGCTGACCCGAACTGCCCTTACCTATATCATCGATAACAGCATTGTTATATATCCAGCTTTCTGCCAGATTACTCTGTCCAACATATTTATTTACCCAGGATAGCCGCTGATTAAAACTACAATAGCCAAGAACATTGCTTCTATCTAAAAGTTTCTCATAACCAGACAAAGTACGGTAAGGAATATCACTACTGTCAAATGCAATATCGCTTATAGAACCTCCCTGATCTATAGCCTTGGCCACTCCAGCAGAAAGTATTTCCCTGTTGGAATTATCTTTTTTATTCGAGATAACAGCTGAACCTTTATACATCTGCACCTGAGTTGACTTGTCATACCGGTCAAATCTTACACTAAACTCTGTACCCAGATCAACTACCATCGCATTAGGGGTATTAATAGTGAACCCTACCCCGTTTCTGGCAACCTGTGAATATAAATGGCCATAATAAAGCAATAGTTCTGTTTCACTCTTAAATTGAAATTCCGCTGGCCCTTCCAGATATACCGTCACATCTCTCTGTGTTTTCAGCTCTGCTATTCCACTACTAAGTATTAATATCTCATCAGCAAATACACTATCACCATGATTAAGAATTGTTACTTTACCAGACCAGACAGGCCTGGTGCTGTCTGTAAGATGAGCCGCCGGAACTGGCACAGTTAATGGATTAAGCTTTACATATACCACCAAAAATATCAGGGCAGCAGCGGCTACCATGCCAGATATGGAAAACTTCCGTACAGGCTCCGCCCGATATCTCAACTCTGGCTCATACTGCTTAACTGCCTCAACTGGATTAGCGTGGACTATTTCCACACCCGGAGCCTGAACCTCTTCTTCAGCCAGTTCCATCAGTACCGCAACATCAAGCCCATCTGAGCCATTGCCACCTGTTACCAGCTCATCAAATAAAATACCAGAATTACTATAATCATTAAAGGCTGTATATATAGTTAATAGCTTAAAATAACACTCGCGCGCTTGATCATTATTATTAATCTGCTCCTGCAACCAGCAAAACTGATCTTCCGACACCTTGCCATCAAAAGTGAGAATAATAACCTCGATCAGCTCCTGACTATACTTATTATCTGCCTTTTTCATACACCGCCTGCCTTACTACTAAGCGACATACATTGCATCAATATAGCATGAGCCTTAGAAATATTGCGATAAAAAGTACGCACCGACATACCAAAACGAGAGGCTATCTTCTGAGAGGGTAACCCTTCTTCATACTTCAGCTTGAGCAGACTAAGATCCCTGACTGGTAACTTTTTCACACATTCTCTGAGTGTTTCTATACGATTATCATATACACTATTAAACTCATCAGTATGCTTATCGAGCATCTCCAGCGTTTCCGCTGAAAACTGAACAGGATAATTCTTATGCTTTCGCCTGAAGCCAGACAAAATATATTTGGTAACAGTAAATGCCCAAGCCAGAAATTCAGTGCCAGGCTCATAGGAATCAAACTTACTCCAAAGAACCGATATAACTTCCTGCATTATATCATCAGCATCTGATTTGTTCGGCCAGCGGCTAAGAATAAAAGCATAAAGCCGACCCTGGACTGGTGTCAGTAAATAAAGGAAATACTCTGGCGTATTTGAACCATTTCTATTCTGTTTTCTGTCTTCCTCAAACACTTATTCTCTCTTTTATGGCATAACCTATTATTAATCGCCACAAGGATATGCCAGAGAAAATACATTTGTGCCACAAAAAAAATAATTTTACCCAAAGAAAAATTAAAATAACAGAACAGAATATTTAAAATACACCACCCCCCGTCAGGCTAAGCCTTTAGCCTGCAATGAGATAAGGCAAAAAACACCTCACACTCACACCAACTACCCAAGCAAAAACGGTTTAAAACTTACCATCTTTGCCAAATGGCGACATAGCTCTGAGATTCCTGATTATCGGCGGTATCTTCTCTATGGCATAATCTATCTGTTCCTGGGTATTATACCGACCCAGTGAAAATCTGATCGAACCGTGCATAGAGATAAAAGGTACGCCCATAGCCTGCAATACATGACTTGGCTCCAGCGATTCACTGGAACAGGCCGAGCCGCTTGAAGCAGCGATACCGGCGGCATCGAGGTTCATCAATATAGACTCGCCCTCAATATAGCTAAAACCTATATTGCTGGTATTAGGTAATCTTTCGGCATTACGGCCATTGGCAACACAATCGGGACAGTTATCTAATATACCCTGTTCCAATCGGTCACGCATAGCCCTTACCCGCGTGTTTTCTTCCTCAATATTCTCTTTGGCCAACTGACATGCCTTACCCAGACCTATAATACTGGCAACATTTTCAGTACCAGCCCGTTTGCCATGCTCTTGATGACCGCCAGTAAGATAAGGCGTGAGCTTAAGCCCACGACGAACATACAAAACACCTATCCCTTTGGGAGCATGAACCTTATGACCAGACAGGCTCAACATATCAACAGCCATATCCTTCAGCGAAAATGGTATCTTGCCCACAGTCTGCACCGCATCAGTGTGCATTGTACCCCCGGCATGACGAACCATCTGACTTATCTTATCAATTGGAAAGATAACCCCTGTCTCATTATTGGCATACATAATAGATACTAATGCCGGGCCGTCCTGTAAGGCATCTGCCAGTTGATCAAGATTGAGATTGCCATCTTTATCAACCCCCAGCTCGGTAAGACGATAGCCCTTTAGCTGCAATGTACGGGCAGTTTCACGAATCGCCGGATGCTCAACTTTGGAGGTTATAATATGCCGATAATTCTCATTGCGGTCAAGAAACCCACGCAAGGCCATATTATTGCTCTCTGTACCACAACTGGTAAATATGATCTCATCGGGGGCACAACCTATAAGGTCCGCTACCTGCTGACGGGCATTGTCAACATCGTGCCTTATCTTACCGCCGAAAGTGTGCATACTGGACGGATTACCATAAAGACCCGTTAAAAACGGCATCATCGCCTCAAAAACTTCCGGAGCTACCGCAGTAGTGGCATTATTATCAAAATAGCATATATTCTCGGTCATATCTGTCCTCAACTTCCCACTTATATCTTACACCGGCTCTACGATCAGGTCTTTAGAAACATATTCCTGCAACTTTACCTGAACCAGCCCCTTGAGCGTATTGGCAGAAGCCGGACAGGAAGAACACATTCCCTTAAGTCTGACTTTAACTACATTTTCTATTATGTCAACCAGCTCTATATCGCCGCCATCAGCCTGTAATGCCGGACGAACCTTCTCATCCAGCGTCTTTTCGATCAGCTTTATCTTCTGCAATATAGTCATAGGCCCAACTTCAACAACAGACTTATCTTGCTTGTCCGTTTTATTAATACGCTGCAAAATAGCATTTATATCGCCGCGACAATGACCGCAAGCACCACCAGCTTTTGTATAATGCATTACATCATCGAGATCAGTAAGACCGTTTTCACGAACAGCATCTTCGATCTCCTTGACAGTTACACCAAAGCAATTACAGACTACATCGCCCTCTAAATGCTTAACCTCTACTGGCTTACCACCATTTTGATAATAACCTATTGCCGCTTCCAGAGCCTCACGCCCCATTACCGAACAATGCATCTTATGCTCAGGCAGACCGCCCAACTGCTCGGCTATCTGCTTATTGGTTATCCTGGATGCCTCTTCCAGAGTCAGACCCTTTACCATCTCAGTCAATACCGAAGATGTGGCCACCGCACTACCACAGCCAAAAGTCTTAAACTTAGCATCGGCTATACGACCATTCTCGTCCAGCTTGAATGTAAACTTCAACGCGTCGCCACAGGCCAGTGAACCTACTTCGCCCACGCCGTCAGCATTCTCTATCTCGCCAACATTACGAGGATTGAAAAAATGATCTTTTACTTTATCTGTATAGTCCCACATTTCAGGTCTTTCCTTGTGTTTTTCCGTCTCTCTTGTCTATGTTCTTCAAAGCCTGTTATATTAACGCAAACAATTCATTTTTGCAAAAAATATAAGCTGCCCTGCTCTATATAATATTTAGCATCTGTTTCACATAATAATCAAATTAATTCCCATAAATACGATATTGTATCAACAAGAAAATGATACAATATACACATAAGGAAATACAAATAAACGACTTACAATATGTACATGTATCACTTACAGCCAATAAGCGTCTCATTAAGACAACGAGACAGTAAATACACCCCAAAAACCTCTGTTTTCGACTGCAATTATAGTACACCACTAACCATAAAGACAAACCTAAATGAGACAATCAAAAGCATAAAAACTTAATTAAATCATAAGTAGTTAT
>JAFGDI010000027.1 GCA_016932145.1 Sedimentisphaerales bacterium | reverse complement strand
ATGCTGCGCGGTTATATTTTCCAATCACAATTTGTCTTGGAAACTATGTGTCTATCCGATACAATCATAGCCGATTTAACAAGTAAGCAAATGCCGTGCCGAACAGGATTGGGTCGGACACCTTTAATTCGTATTGTAAGAAATTTATGAAGCTGCTCAAAGTTGAGTAGTAAATTGACAATTCTGATGATCGTTATTGTTTTAGCGTATAGCAGTTGTTGTTGATAAAGAAGTAATTATCCTGAATTTTAAGAATTGTGACAATTTATGTATAAGATATTTCTTTTGTTTATAGTAATTCTGGTTTGTAATACTATATCTCCTGCTAAGAGTTATCTGGCTGAAACTGTAAATGGTATGTCAGGCTGTGTTCTGGAGAGGGAGCATACAGGAGATGGCAGTGAGAAATATGTCAATATGGGAGGTCGTGGTTCCTGGCTTGAATGGGATAATATCACGGCTAAAGGCAGCAGATACCTGATATTTACTTTTGCCAATGGTTCCCAATCTGAGTGTTCGTCCTTAGTACAGGTTAATGGCGTAACGGTTGCCAATCTGCTGTTTCCTTCTACCACATCATGGCAGGCAAAGGGCAAGCAGGTAGCGTATGAGATTGATCTGCCACAGGAGGTGAACAAGGTAAGGCTTTTAGCTGATGCCGCAGCCGGAGGGCCCAATATATATCAGTTGGAAGTTGTCGAGGATTATTATGCCGGTGCATGGCGGAAAGTACCTGAGATACTCAAAGCGATTGTTCCGCCGGTATTTCCCGATCGTGATTTTAATATTACTGATTATGGAGCTATTGGTGACGGCAAGATTGATTGCTATTGTGCATTTAAAACTGCAATTGAAGCATGTAACAAAGCAGGTGGCGGCAGAGTTGTTGTGCCAGAAGGAACATATTTAGTAGAAGGTCCAGTCCATCTGAAAGCTAATGTTAACTTACATTTTGCAGCACAAGGCAGCATAATTAAGTTTTCTACTAACAGGGAAAGATTTCTGGTCGGAGACAATGAGCACAATGGCTGTGTGTTGGTAAGCTGGGAAGGGACTACTATATATAACTATTCTCCCGCCCTGTACGCATATAATGCAGACAATATAGCAGTAACAGGTTTGGGGACTATCGATCATCAAGGAGAAAAAACATGGCAGCCGATGAGGAATAAACAGCAGGCTGACAGGCTTTTGACCAGAGAGTGGAACAATAATGGCACCCCGCTTGAGCAGAGGATTATGGGGGCAGGGCATAATATTCGGGCGCATTTATTGCAGTTTTATAATTGTGATAATATACTAATCGAAGATGTGACTTTTAAAGATGCCGGATTCTGGGTTGTGCATCCAGTATTAGCAAACAATGTGACCGTGCGTCGAATAAAATTTGAAGACTGCTTTAATCTGAATAATGATGGTGTTGACCCGGAATTTTGCAGTAATGTACATATTCATGATATTGATTTTGGTAATGGCGATGATAATATTGCGATTAAAGCCGGAAGAGATCTTGATGGTCTGGCATTTTCATCGCAAGGTCATCATAGCCAGAATATTGTTATCCAGAATTGCAGATTCAAAGGGCATAATGCAGTATGTATCGGCAGCGAAGCTTCTGGTAGTGTTTATGATGTGTATATTGAGAATAATACATATTGTGGCAATGTTCGTCAGGCGATTTATATTAAAACAAATCGCGACCGTGGCGGTGAATACCGGCGAATATATCTGAGGAATTCAGTCTTTAAGGGTGTTGAAAAAGGTATTTATATAACAACAGATTATAAAGGCGAAAACACTTATAATCGAACCCCTTTTATTGGCGATGTGTATTTAGAAAATATTTTTATAGATAGCACTGAAAGTGATGCAATTTGTATGCTGGGGCTGCCGATGAAGCCTTTTGTCAATATCAACCTTGATAGTGTGTTTATTTCTAATGCAGCTCAGCCTGAGTCAATAAAGTATGTTGATAGCCTCAATGCTGATAATCTCTGGATAAATGGCAGGCAAAAGAAAATTTCTGACAAATAAAAGTCCATAACAGCCTTCCCGTAAGGAGTTACATTAATAGGGACCTGGTACCCTCCGGTTGTCTCATGTTGCCTTTATGTTTTTTTATGTCGGCAAGTCATGACTCACCCAGAAATGGACCCGGATCATCTGCGATCAGGCTTACGGCACCGGCGTTGATGGCCTCTGCGGCAATGAAGAGGATAATCGCAGGGTACCAAGTACCTATTTATATAAATTCTTTACCAAAAAGCTGTTATGCAATTATATTTGTCAAAAACATACATTGTGAAATATTATCATCCGCTGGCTTGACTTTTACTATTTTTCTGCCATAAAATTGTTATGCCCAGGACAAAACGAAAGACAATTGGCGGTTTGTATTATCATGTCATGAATCGAGCCAATGGCCGGTTGCGGATATTAAAAACGCCGTATTAAACGAAAAAGCACCAGGTACTCTCAAATTGAATTAAAGTTTTACAGAGCAACAAATTAACAGCGTCTTACTTGCCCTCTGTGTCCTCAGCAAGCCTTGCACCAAATGATGACCTTGCCTTTCCATTGTTTTGGTAGTTATTTTCTATGATGAATTTGAAATATTCATCTGCCTTTCCATAAACCACTTTGGCAGAAATTCCGTAGTCATCCAGACGGTCTTTAACAGTGTCAACCAACTGGTTATGCTCAGAGAAACTCATATCATAATCATCGCCAACCAGATCAAAGTCGGCCTGAGTTTGCCATTTGAGCAAAGAAATTATCGTCCGATTTAAATGTACTTTTCGCGGGCCATGCAATGATTCAAGTAAATCCTTAGCCATTTTTTCAGCGCTTTTAACAATGTCCATTTTGTCCTCCAGAGAAATTAAAAGTGTCAGTAATACATCAAAAATATTTCCGATGCATATCAATAGCTCTTGGTATTTATTGTGCGTATCAAACCGGCAAAATCATATAATCCGCCAAAAAGATAGGAGCGTATTTGCTGTAACCCCTTAATCGTACCCACTTCAATACTATTAATAAAAGAGCTTTCAAAAAGCGCATAGGCCTTTGACTTGCTCTTGCCGTCAATCGTTTCGGGACTATAGATAAACCACTCGATAAAACGGTTGGCCCTGGTATTGGGAAAGTTCTTTGCCAATATGATAACACCATTGGAATCAATCACATCGGAAAGCCGTTTTTTGTCATCGGGAGCGGTCAACTTCAACTGGGTAGTGCCACTACCCAGTTCAACATCAGCCTTTTTCAGTTTGGCTTTAAGATATTTCCAGTAATTGCGGTTCTTTTCGTAGTTATCCTGATCATTTAATACCCCGACAATATCCAGGACAGAAAACCACCAGCGAGAATCAGTATCGTTCCACACCGCACGGACTTCTCTGTCATCGAAAAACCTGATTGAAATCTTGTCTTTCATATTTCGCTGGCCTTAAGAAAAAAAATGGTAACCGCTAGGGTATCAAGTCCCTTTTCGTTCAACTTATTTGCAAATTAGTACTTATATCAATTCATTTGTCAAAAACATACATTATATGTTATGCTAATTCTTTTGGGGCTGTACTGTACACTGTGTAAAATTTGTAACATTGAGTTAATCAATAGTGCCCGGGGTAAATTCAATAACAAATTGAAAGAAAATCACTTACTCATCACCATTATGCTTTCTATTCTGCTTTAAAGTCAAAGCTGCCGTTTTCAAATCCTCAATATAATTTTGCTCCGCCTGCTGCTGCTCCAACTCTGCCCTGCGATGGGCAAACAAATCGTATTGCTCATTAGCATAATCCTGTGCTTGCTGATGGGTTACCGAACCAGCCCCAGCCAGAACCGGCAGTTCAACATCGGCAAGAAATTTATCGAGAAAAATCTCCCAGTCTGCCATGCGTATCGTCTGACGACGCTGGGCACGAAATTCGGCCTGATCCAGAAACATTACCGTAATTCGGTTCAAAGTATCAATTTCATTGGGCAAAAGATAGTTCTTGGCAACACCAATATCAGATTTAAGAACGCGTGAGCCTTTCCAGTTAGTCAACCCGGAATTTGGCAACTGACCATCCACTCTGGCCTTGATTATCTCAGCGGCAGTCTGACCAGTCGCCGCATAATGCATCTTGTTTTGCATTGCCGCGAAAAATAGCTTGGTCTGCTTTTCACCTTCCTGATAATCACTGGCTAGTGAAAATATATTACGGAGCATCAGATATACCCGTGCCTCACTGGCTCGAATTTCCCGGATCCGGGCCAATAATTCGTCAAAATAATCCACAATCCCCGCATTACCCTTGAGCCGCTCATCATCCAGAACAAAACCCTTAACCAGATATTCACTGAGCCGATCTGCTGCCCACTTACGAAACTGACTACCACGCCGGGACCGCACCCGAAAGCCAATAGCAATTATCATTTCCAGATTATAGTAATCAACCAACCGCTTTACCTGCCGCCCACCTTCGTTTTGAACTATTAGTTATTTCCTAATAGTTGCCTCCGGCGAAAGCTCATTTTCTTCATAAATATTTGTAATATGCTCATTTATGGTCGGCACCGCAATGCCATACAGCTCCGCCAATAATTTCTGGCTCAACCAGACACTTTCCCCTTCAAGTCGAACCTGAATAGGCGAATCCAACCCCTGGCCCTGATAAACCAGCAGTTCGCCCTTAGGACATTTTTCTTCATCTTCCAAACTCATACCTAAACCTGCCTACTTAACAGGATAACCGGAGGGTACCAGGTACCGTTCAAACCCCTGACACCTTTGTTTTGTGCCTCTGTAACACTTAATTATATGGCGATGTAATATTAAATTATCTTGTTTTTATATAAATAAACCAATTAAAATTAATAGAATTAAATTGCCTATCTTAATAATATGATTACGATATTTTATGTGAAATTTCATATGAGAATCTTTCATTCAAAAAAATCGACACTATTTATATCACTTACAAATATTTTACAAATACCCTACTCCTGGCACCTCTTTAACTTTCCTATGTGTATCAATACCCCTTAGGATGGGCCTTATGCCATTTCCAGGCGGTTGCGATTATTTCTTTTATATCGGTATGCTTAGGAGTCCAGCCTAACTGCTTGCGGAGCTTGTCAGCACCAGCAACCAGCCTTGAGGTATCGCCGCTGCGACGGGGCAGTAACTTAACCGGGATCTTACAGCCGGTCACTTCTTCGGCTGCTTTGATAACTTCCAGAACGGAATTGCCATTGCCAGTACCTATATTGAAATAATCTGACTTGCCAACCTCAACCGCTTCGATCGCCCGCACATGGGCATCGGCAAGGTCTTCAACATGGATATAATCGCGCACACAAGTGCCATCTGGTGTCGGGTAATCGCTGCCAAAAACGCCGATGAATT
>JAFGDI010000026.1 GCA_016932145.1 Sedimentisphaerales bacterium | reverse complement strand
TTTTCTGTTCTCACTCATGAAGCCTGGCATCAATATTGCGACCTCAATTTTAACCAGACGATACCCAGTTGGCTGGCAGAATCGTCTGCTGTCTATCTTGAAGCATATAAATGGGACGCCCAGGGCCTGAGCTTTTCACCCAGATACAATCTCAACCGGCTGGCAGCATTGAAACTATCTATCAATGCCGGGGTACATTTCTCGATTGAACAATTAACCGGCAGCGACCCAGGTGCTATTATCACCAAAAACATGAACCTGACCAATGACCAGAGCGATATGATCATTTCCGCCTACTATGCCCGGCTCTATGCCCTGGCCAGATTTTTCTTTGAGTTTGAATATGGCATATATCGAAAACCTTACCTCAATATTTTTACCGACCTGTATAACGGCTCTGCCAAATTGCCCCAAAATCTGCAAAACGCTAATATGCAAGAACAAAAGACCAGACTATGGAATATGCACGCCGGACAGCATCTTTATAACTCATATCTTAAACCAACTAACCAGCTCATCGAACAGCAATATCAGGCCTTCTGCCGCTCACTGGCCAGTTCCGTTAAAATAACCCATAATTAAACTCTGCCATTCCTCCGAACTGTTGCAAATTTAATCCTGTTTTCACTTGCCCTACGATAGGTGTTTCTGTTAGAATACTCACTTCAAAGCAAAGGTTAACTCTGGCCTGTTCTGGGAATTTCTGAACCGGAGTTATTTTATTAGCAGTTATTTTTTGGCAACCGTAATCGGTTTGTTTGGTTTGAGAATCTATCTTGCTTAAAGAGAAAAGAATATACAGGTTATTACCTGTCGTTAAATTATTGGCTCTGGCTCTTACCGGCTCAATTATTGGCCCGGCCAGTGCTGCTGAGCTTCGCTGTAAGGTAAACTTTACCGAGTCTGACTTTAATGTCAGTAGTGAATATGGTTATGACATAATTACCTACACCGGCAAAGGCGGCGATTATACTGACATACCCGGCGAACCCTTACTCCCTGTTCGCTATGCCCATATCCAAATACCAGCTAATGCCAGAGTTACAAATGTCACTACCAGCGTTTTAACTGAAAGACAACTAACTGGTACTTTTGACATTATGCCTACACAAGTGCCTGTCCCTGTCAGTAAGGAAAATAAAACATCATTCACTGAGCAGGCCCCTAATGTCTATCTCTCGCCCGCTCGCTATCGTAAGCAACTGGCTTTATCTGGCACATCTGGCAACATGCAGGGAACCAAGCTGCTGCCGGTTACTCTTATGCCTCTGGACTATATACCTCTCACCGGCGAGATGTTCCTGGCTGCCAGCATAGAAATAACCATTGAGTACGAGCTGGAGCAACCACAGCAGAAATGGCAATATAAGCACCGCAATAATAAAAAACCACTCCTTGAACTACATAAAGATTCTATAATCAATTACACTGTTGCGACAGACAATATTCAAGCTACTGTCGGCGATGAAACTCAGCTTGAACCCGAAGCAAGTCTTGCAACCATACCGCATTATTTCGCCGGGCCGGTGAGTCAGGTAGAATATCTGGTTATTACTACCGAAGAATTCCTCGATGAGTTCGCACCACTGGTAAACTGGAAAAATCAAAAAGGGCTGCCCGCCGCCGCTGTATTGGTTTCTGATATTTGTGCCAGATATGGCACCTCAGACAATAGCACACCAGAAAAGATAAAGCTCTGTATCGCTGATTACGCCCGGAACAAAGGAACGCTCTGGGTCGTTCTGGGTGCTGACCATAACAACATTCCCGCCATGAAGTGTTATGGCAGTGTTAATACCTCGCCCTCGCCGACAATCGCCAGTGATATTCCCACAGAACTATACTACTCTGATATCGACGACATAGAATGGGACGATAATGGCGACGGGCTATTTGGCAAGCTCCAGGCTGATGGCGACACTATCGATATGTACCCTGATGTCTATGTCGGCCGCATTAGTGCCTACCCCGGCTACCCTGAACATGTCAGTAATGCAGTAGCAAAGATCGTAAATTACGAAAAGAATTGCCCAACTGAAAACTTCGCCGAGAATTTTCTCATTGCCGGTGCTACGCTCTGGGGAAATATTGGCGAGGTGGTTGACTCTGAGGCAAAATCAGAATTACTATGGACAAAATATATCGCTCCTTACTGGTCCGGCGCAAAATATCGCTTCTACTCTACTAATACCGATTTCGCCAGCGGAGCTGACTATACACTTAACGCTGCCAATCTGGCCCAGCAGGTAAATAATGGCTACAACTTCTTGCACATGGCCTGTCATGGCAGTAGTACCAGTTGGCTACTGGAAAGCGGCTCTCTCACTTCAAGCAATATCTTCAGTCTAATGGCAGACCAGGCAAATTACCTGCGACCTGATGCGACCAATATTGTTACTATGGCATGTCTTACCAACGCCTTCGACCTGACACAATCATCATTAAGCGAGGCTTTCTTACGCACCAGAGATGGCGGCGCAGTAAGCTATATCGGCGGTACCCGCTATGGCTGGGGCTGGCCCAATAGTTCATCTGCCGGGGTCTCTCTACAATATAACCAGACATTTTATCAATACCTGTTCGATGACAATAACAGCAACCATATCGGTGAAACACTGGCATTGGCAAAGGCCTCTAAGATCAGCGGTTGCACCTCTTATAACTCAAATCGATGGGTACAGTTCAGCCTGGCACTCATGGGCGACCCGGAAATGACGCTCTATACCACTAACCCGGCAGAATTTACCGTTACCGCAATAACAGAGATCGGACTGGGCCAGCAGAATTATTCTATCAGCACAAACAAGGCTGAGGCTCTGGTCTGCCTGAGTAAGGGTAATGAAATTTATTATCGCGGCCTGACTAACAGGCAAGGCAAACTGACAGCTACCATTACTCCAACTACACCCGGGGAAATGACTCTTACTATTACCGCTAAAAACTTCCGCCCTTATACCGCCAGCATTTTTGTTACTACCCCTGCTCTTGAACCCTGCAAGGAACTCACTGTGGCTAATCTCGCCGGGCAGATATCTCTTATTTGGCAGCCCTCTCTCGATGAAAATTTCGACCATTATCAGATATTCAGCTCCGATTCTCTTAATGGCCCGTTTGCTCTGGCGGGCACTACCCAATATGAATATTTCCTCGATGAAACAGATTATAATAACTGCCGCTATTATTTTGTGGTCCCTGTTGATATTTACGGGTTACCCGGAGAGACTAGCGACATTTGCGGAACTTGCTATCAGGCATTGCCCGTGCGGACCACTGATAATACCACTGAAGGCATAATCGCTCTGGAGGCAGAAGACTGGGACTTCAACGCACGCCACGAACTCGCCCAGTGGAATACCGAACTTTCAACCCCAGGCTACTCCGGCACCGCCGCCATGTCAACAGGTCAATATGACCTGCCCTTTACCAGCACAGACGGACCTGCACTGCAATATCGTGTTTATTTCGACCAGCCAGGCCAATACTTTGTCTCGGCCAGAGCATGGGCCAGCAATAATGACACGCCCGGCTGCTTCATTGGCATTAACGACACGCCCTGCACCCAGGCCATCAGTGGACATACCCCCGGACAATGGAGCTGGTCAACCAATAGCCAGTCTGTTACTTTTAACATTAGCACACCCGGCATATACACCATATCAGTATGGGCCGCCCAACCGCAATATATTCTCGATAAGATTTTAATATCACTTGCCCCTGTTGATCAGCCGGATTATGTCACGCAATGCTCATACGCCGGAACTACCGACCTGTTTCCTGATGGCAAAATTGACCTGAATGACTTTGCAATTATCGCAAATCAATGGCTCAATCCCTACACAACCCAACATCTGACAGATTTTCTCAATGACTGGGGACTGTGCGTTAACCCCTGATTTTATATAAACTCTTTATAATAAACATCTTAAATACATCACAATATTATGTGCAAAACATGTGCAAAACCTTATAAAGGTTGACATAGGGGCGATTTGTATTATAATTGCGCTGATTTGTTTCGGGCTGGCACAATGAAACTGGCCGTCAATAGAGATATAGCAAAAAGGAAAACTATATATGGATCAGAAGATATTCAAAGCTTATGATATCAGAGGGCTTTACGGCTCACAGTTAGATGAAGATGCCGCCTGGAAGATAGGTCATGCTTCGGCTCAGTTTCTCCGCAGTCTGCTGGAAGGCTATGAACGCGGCCAGCAAAATGCTCAGTCGGTAGTTGTCGGCTACGATATGCGTACTCACAGCCCGTCTTTAGTTAAGGCACTTATGGACGGCATGACCGGCTCAGGTGCCAATGT
>JAFGDI010000304.1 GCA_016932145.1 Sedimentisphaerales bacterium | reverse complement strand
TCTACCGTCTGAAACTTGCTCTGAGGATTATATATAATTTCAAAACGCACCGTCTCATTCTTAGCCAGGTCAAACACCAGGTCCTGACTCATGTCGATCTCGGTTACTTCAGAACCAATAGTATAGCTGGTAATATCAAAATCTGCCAGATCCTGACCTTCCAGATACAGCGTTATCGTCGTATCATCGGAATTATTGGTTAGCCGGACATCATGCGTCGTCCCCTCAACTCCAGCTTGCAGCGTACCAAAATCAATAATTCTATCGGTTGTAGTACCCTGACTGTCTATATAAGTTATATCCGCAGGGCTTGCAGCCGCGGCCAGTACTAACAGGCCGCTGTTATTAGACAATAAACAGCGATTTTCAAGTGCTTCCAAGTGCAGCATTTTTCACCTCAATTGGTTTGTAATGTCGGCGAGAACTTTTGTAAATTACAGGCTGGTCGTCATTTCAGGGCTTCTCTGACTCTCTCTTCGCCCCGCCCGGCTTGAACATTTATGATAATAAAAACATACCTGTGAGTCAATCCATTTCGCTTTTATATCCTATAACTACTGCTTTTTTTAGCTGGCACGCCCCTATTAAACCATTTATCAGTATATTTTTACCCAGATAACCAAAACTGCCTAAACTAACAAAGATCAATACACATAATATATATCTACCTATAAAATAATGACTTATGACTCAAACAAACACATCCTGTCGTCAATTCTGACCTCATTGCCTGCCATTACAGGGGCAAGCCTCGCCTGGCAGGCCCAAATTTTCTTAAAAAAAAGTAATGTCTCATTATTAAACAGCCGATAACTAATCCAGCGATGAACTATGCAGCAAATACAAATGAATATCTCAGAACCAAGGTCATGACCGCTTCGCCTGAGCAGCTCACTATGATGCTCTACGATGGTGTGGTCAGATTTTCTGAACAGGCCAGAGAGGCTATTTTGAATAAAGACTATGAAAACAGCTATAAGCTCATAGTCAAAGCCCAAAATATCGTCTCGGAATTCATGTCAACTCTGAAAGATGAGTATGACCCGGATATTGCCGGGAAAATGAGAGCTTTGTATATGTTCTGCTATCGCCAGCTCGTTGAGGCTAATCTCAGAAGAGACATAGAAAAACTCGATAGTGCCATTAAGATACTCAGGCACATGCGCGAGACCTGGTCTATGCTTTTGGAAAAACTAGCTACCGGCGACTGCGACAGTGCCAGTCAGGGGCTTACCTCCAATGACATTCTCTCAGCCGAAGAGATACTCGGCGATGAAGTTGGCAGTCATATCTGCTTAGAAGGCTGATAATTACCAACGACATAACCGATTTTACACCTGTTTACCAGCCAGAGTTCACCCCAGGACTGTTACCTTTTCATGTTAAGCGAGCTTCTTGAGCAGCCAGGCCATATTCTGACCTAATGTCTTGATAGTCTTAACACCTTCTTCATCTTTTTCGGCATCACCCGGATTATTCGCATTGATCACATTCCAATAGCATGAGCCAACGACTATCATCTGCTCTATAAGGAAAAAGTGGTTCATTGAATCAAAGGCATGTATTGCACCAGCTCGTCTCTGCACCGCTACCGAAGCACCCACTTTTCTGGCCAGCAGATCACCATTGGCTCGACAAACAACTCCTGCACGGTCGATAAGGGCTTTCATCTCGGTTGTTATATCGGCAAAATATGTCGGGCTGCCCAGTATTATGCCATCTGCCACTATCATCTTTTCGATACATGAGTTAACGAAATCGCCCTCGATCACGCACTTACGACCCATTAACTGACGACACTGACGACAACCTGTGCAGCCACGAACACTCTGGCCGCCAATATGGACCAGTTCGGTTTCGATGCCCTGGTTTTCAAGCTCAGATAAAGCCAGACTCAACATAGACGCGGTATTACCCTGCTTACGGGGACTGCCATTAAATGCTACTACTTTCATTTTCCACCTGTTTTCAAATTTAAGATCAAAAAAAACCGAAGGCACTGGATCGCAGCACCTTCGGTATATATTTCACCTACCTGCACAATTACAGGCCATGATATACTAAATAAGATATCAAATTACTTAGCTTCGGCTGGGCTCAGTCTTCTCTGAACATTAAGCTCGATTACACCGAAATTCTGCTCATGACGGATTATGGTCTGCTGCAGAGCGGCCAGCAGTCTCTTGGCTGTGTAGTGGTTCAGAACCAGACGACGGTCAACAACAACTGTCTGATCTACACGGGCAAAAGGATTAGGATTCAGAGCGAAATCGATAAGCACTTCTTCTGGTGTACCAGTTACCCGGCAGAAATTAGAGTAAGAAGCCTCTACATTGCTATCATCCAGAGTGATCTTGATCTGAGTACCCTCTGCTGCTTCGTTATTGTTTTTCTTTGCGTCTGACATAAGTTAAATCCTTTCAAACTTTCGTAATTAAGTTAGAACTAAATATTACCATTAAATGCAATCCATACGATCGCTTCAGTTTCACCATTTTCACAAAATAAGCTATTGTGTCAAGCAAAAAGGTTTATCTTTCTCTATTTTTTAATATAATATACTGGTATTTATACATTTAGATGGATGATTGCCAAAAGCACGCAAAACCTGGCAATTTGGCTGCAAGTTTCAATTATATTCATAACAGGTACGATATGGCTTTTGCTGAACTTTTCGATAACCAGATTATTGTAGATAATAATACACCCTTAAATGAGCTGCTGGAAGAAATACCCGGCAGGCCAGGGGTTTGCATGCTGGCCACCAGTGACGACAAACCTATATTAATACTATATGGCACAAATCTTAAATTACAGGTTAAACGCAGACTTGAACCGGCGGAAAGTGCCGAAAAGAGCAAAAAGGCTGACCTGAGACCTCTGGTTGCAAACATATATTACAAAATGAGTTATAGCAAATTCATTACGCAGCTAAACTATTTCAATATCGTCAGGAGCATATATCCTACACGCTGGCATAAATTATTTACCAGACTCAATTGCTGGTTCATCACTTTAGACGATAATGCCACTGTACCAGTTTTTAAGGTTACCGATAAACCATCTGCCCTTATGGAAAAATGCTGGGGGCCATATGCCACTAAAGCAAGTGCTGAAAGACTAATGGAAACAACGGTAATCGCTTGCGGGTTATGCAGGAATAATAAAAACCTGACACAAGCACCCCAGGCACGACCCTGTAGCTATGCCCAGATGAAACTATGCCCCGTAGTATGTGATGGCTCTATGACACTCGATGACTATGGCAAACTGCTAGATAATGCCTGTACATTCCTTAGCACATCCATGACAGACAATATAGAAAAGCTGGAACAGCAGATAAAGGTTCACGCCAGCCAACTGGAATTTGAACTGGCGGAGAAACTGCATCGCAATTTGCAACTTTGCCGGAAAATGCTCAATCCGATATATAAGTGGTCCGGGACGATGAATAACTACAATATAATCAGCTTCCAGCCCGACCAGAAGATAAAGACAGAGGGCAGTAAAGGCAAACAGCCGGGCATCAGACCGGTAATTATCCGCCCTGAAGGCGCAGAAATACTGCCGCCCTTTGCTCTGAATTGCTCGCACGAAGTTTGCCATGAATTACTAACCAACATAACCAACGCAAACACAAGCTGTTATAAAGAAATTGACTATTATCTCCTGGCCTGGCTAACCCAATTACTCAATCGTTCTGACCGCCAGAAAGGGCTGTTCATACCCATAAACAGCAATACCACAGCAGCCGAACTGACCAACCAGCTCGAAGATCACTTCGCCAGTGCCAAACTAAGCCCGGAAGATGATAATACCGACAATGACCAGGTTCAGGATCAGACAGATGATTGCGGAGAAGTAGCTGATGAGCCTGATGTGACAAATCAGTAAAAAAACTTATCTTTCTGAGATAAAATACTGCTAGTAAGGGAGTTAGCCGTACCATAAAGCTAATTGCAGGCGGCACATATTTTTCTCATCGGTTTTGTTGCTCTATCTGATATAATGACCTTTAACATATCAGGCAGATCGCACCTGAAATAAAACCGGCAAGCAAAGGCAAATCAAAGAGAGAGTATGAAAGCTAATATCAAATCAGCCATATTAATTGGATTGTTCCTTATTAACCAATGGGCAATATCTGCCAGCAACTTCCCTGCCTCGGCATTGCCGGGGGTATCATTAACTAATGGCACTATTGACAAAAAAGAATTCAGTGGAATTGCCTGGCATAATAGTCAGCAGATATTCTATCTGGTCAGTGATAATGACTATCTCACAAAGATGAGTGCCGCCGGGCAGATATTGAGCCATATACCAGTAGATGGCAATATGGAAGCCGTAACAATGATCCCCGGCCGAAATGACTTCATCTATATTGGCATAGAAGACCCCGACAGTATCTATGAGTATAATATCAATACCAACCAGATAACCCGCGTATTTGACCTGACCAACTGGATGGACGGCCCCGATAACGGTGGTCTGGAAGGACTGACCTTCGTACCTGACAGCAGTAATAGCGAAGGAGGCTTATTTTACGCCGGTATGCAGGATAATGGCCGGGTATATATTTTCAGGCTGCCAATATTCAGCAGCAGAACATCAACCAGCGTCACTCATCTTCAGACCGTCAAAACCGGCAACAATGAACTCTCTGACATGTGCTACAGCACAACCCAGAACATACTCTATATAATTTATGACAAACACGACCTGCTGGCCGCCTTTCGGCTTAACCCAACAAATCTGGCCAGTATGACACTACTGGGCCAGTGGGAACTGCCCGGCACTGACCAGGAAGGCATTGTAGTAAAAGGCAAAGAACTCTATATCGCCGAAGATTATGGTGGGGATGGAGGTGAAGTTTTCCGTTATAACCATTTTGCCCTCTTTGACCAGCCTGATGTAACTGGCGATAACTTCGTTGACCTGGCCGATTTTGCCGCTCTCTCTGCTGACTGGTTCAAAACAGGTAATGCGTTAACCGGTAATATCAACAGAGATTCAACTGTTAACCTGACCGACCTGCAAATACTGTCGGCGAACTGGCTTTGCGGCCGATAGAAATATTATTGACATAGAGATAGTATAGCCGATAATCATTGTTGTCGTTTTATTCTTTGTTGATTTTCGTAGTTAATCAGGCTCTGACCAGTGAGCAAGGGCCTCCCTGCTGCGTTCCGATTAGTGTGCCAATACCACACTTGGAAAGACTGGGTATGAAAAAGATATTATTGACATTTCAGGTATTTTGTCTGGCCCTGCTTCATCTGCTTTTTCTCTATAGGCCAATATCCGACATAGCGCCCAACGACCAGATATACTACGGGACACTGGCTGTATATCTGTTTGTCATTTTCTCCTTAAGGCAAAAAACCGCAGCTCTGATATATATTTTCTGCCTGCTGGCTCTCTGGCTGATCTATCAGCCGCTGTCAGAGCGAATTTATAAAGACAAAGCCCCTATTGTCATCAGCACAGAATATGGGACAGTCTCACCTGCTCCCGAAAATCATTCACTACCATTACCCCAGGACATACCGTCTCAGCGTCAAACGGATTATAGCCCAATATGTCATCCTATAGTATCTGACTGGCTCAATGCCAACAGCGGAGCAGGTCTGGTGACAGGCATATACAATAATGGCGACCGCTGGATAGCTGGGTTTGGCCACTCCGACCATGACAACGAACTATCCGGTCCGCCGGACAGTACAACGATATTTCAGATTGGCTCTGTTTCTAAAACATTCACCGCTTCGCTACTGGCTCAAGCTGTATCGGCCGGCAAAATGCAACTGAACGATAGCGTAGTATTTCATCTACCCGCCGGGGTAATGCTACCCACAGGACATGAAAGGGCGATCACACTGGCTGACCTGGCCTGCCATTACAGCGGCCTGCCCCGCCTGCCGGATAACCTGTCTAAAAATGATCCGGAAAACCCTTATGCCTATTATACCGCCTCTGACATGTATAACTACCTGAGCAAGATCGAACTGCTGACCAGACCGGGCAGTCACTATGAATATTCCAATCTGGGCTATGCCCTGCTGGGCTGCTGCCTTACCGAGCGGTCAGGTAAAACTTTCGCTGAGCTGATTCACGAGCATATCGCCGGGCCGCTGGCCATGCCCGATACCTGCGTGACACTTTCGACTGAGCAGCAAAGCCGTCTTATTCAGGGTCTGGCACCAGTTGACAGCAATGGCAAAAGACAATGGCAAAAAAACGCCCCCTGGCAAATGGGCGATTTTGCTGCCACCGGCGGTCTGTACTCTACTGCCGATGACCTGATGCAGTTTCTGGCAGCAAATATCGAGCTGCCGGCTAATCTGGAATTTCTCGAATCTACACGAGCTGTTCAACACAATGTATCAGACAATCTCTCAGTGGCACTGGCCTGGCACATTATCAAATCACCGACCGGCCTTAGCATATATCAGCATAGCGGACTCGTTGGCGGGTATGCCAGCTTCATTGCTTTTGAACCACAGAGCAAAAGCGGCATTTTCATTCTGGCCAATGCCGCTATAAGTGTCGATGTGCCTGCTATGGCAATATTCGACAAGATACTAAGCAAACAATAAACACCTCTGTCTCTCACCATCTCCCGATACGCAAGGTACAGCCATGACCTCAAGAACAATATCTATAACAGCACTATTACTCAGTATTACTTTTCTCAGCAGAGCATTTGCATTTGTTCACCCCGGCTGCCTGAGCAATAGCCACGACCTGGAACGAATAGCGACCAGAGTCTCTGCCAGTCAACAGCCCTGGAAAGACAGTTGGGACATGCTTGTAAAAAATACCGACAGTTTTCTCGACGATGAACCACAAGCTCAAACAACTATCAGCGCAGGCGGAAAGCTCTCCGAAAATTATATTCTTCTGGCCAGAGATTGCGCCAAAGCCTATCAATGCGCCCTGCGCTATAATATCGACGGCAATGAAGCATTTGCCGATAAAGCCGTTTCCATTCTCAACACCTGGTCTGCTACTATGAACCAATGGGCCGGCGATACCAATGTAAGTTTGCGTGCCGGGTTATATGGCTATCAACTGGCATGCACTGCCGAACTAATGCGCGATTATCACAACTGGAGCGAGTCAGATATCAGCAGATTCAAAAAATGGCTCATCGAATTATTCTACCAGAAGAACCACTATTTCCTTACCGAACATCATGGCACATGTACTGACCACTATTGGGCCAACTGGGACCTGGCTAATATAGCCTCGGTCATGGCTATTGGCGTATTCTGCGATAATCAGGATATTTTCAACGAAGCTCTCGACCATTTCTACAGCAGTACCGGCAATGGTGCTGTCGCTAATGCTGTACATCATATCCACCCTGACGGGCTGGGCCAATGGCAGGAAAGCGGCAGAGATCAGGGCCATACAACTATGGGCGTACCGCTCATGGGCACCATCTGCGAAATAGCCTGGAAACAAGGCTACGACCTCTACGGCTATGACCACAGTCGATTCCTGGCCGGCTGTGAATATATTGCAAAATATAATCTCGGCCATGAAGTACCTTTTGTCACTTATATTAATTGCGAATACTGGATCAATACTTCTGTCTCACCGGCTGGTCGGGGAGCAAACAGACCCGGCTGGGATATGGTCTATAACCATTATGTTAACCGCAAGGGCATAGCCGCACCCTATACCCGAAAATATGCCGGCAAGGTCAGACCAGAAGCCGGCGGGTTCAACTATGGCTCAAATAGCGGCGGGTTTGACCAACTGGGCTTTACCACTCTGACCCATACACTTGACCAGACTGATATCAGAAAAGCACCTTCTGATATTATTACCCATATAACCGGCACTAAACTCTCTCTCGCCTGGCATGGCACTGCATACGCCCAGAGCTATAGTATCTTACGCACTAATGCCGCTGGCGGACCTTATCTGACTATTGCCACGATCGGGGAGCAAGACACTTACTATATCGACAACAAGCTCAAGCCAGATACGAATTACTATTATGTCATAGTCGCTGAATGTCAGGACGGTAAGAGGTATCTCAGCTCTGAAATATCTGTCCAGGCCAACGAACAGCTCACCGGCACAGTCATCGGCTCGCCGGGATCTTATAAAAATAAAGGAGCTGACATACACCTGCTCTTTGATGACTCACTGCGCAATTTCTTCGACGCCGATACAACTGCCAGGGACAAACCAGCCTGGGCCGGACTTGACCTGGGCCAGGGCAATGAAGCCATCATAACGCTAGTCAGATATTGCCCCCGACCGGGAATGAGCCAGAGAATGATCGGCGCTAAATTTCAGGGGTCTGACTCTGCCGACTTCAGCAGAAATGTTGTTGACCTGTTCACAATAACAGCACCGCCAGTTGAGGGTAAATTCACTGACCAGATAATTAATCATCCTGCCGCTTTTGGCTATGTCCGATTCCTGTCAACTGCCAGCGGCAATGGCAATGCTGCCGAGATCCAGTTTTTCGGACACAGAAAAAATGTCACCGAAACACATTAGCAGTCAAAGTTCACGATTTATCACTTACAGAAGCTCTGAACTTTGGCAGTGAATCTGGATAATTATCACGCACAAACACCAGCAGCTTCTCTCGCATTTCACAACGCAGTTCCCAGGCCAGAGAGGCATCTGGCGAGCCAACCAGAAAACGCAACTCTACTGTCCGCTCACCACAATTGGTCACCTGCATACAAGCTACCTTGCCGTCCCACCTGCTATTACCCGCCAGTGCCGACATAAAATAGTCACGCAGTTTATCCAGTTCAACACTATAATCAACCTGCAAAAATATCGTACCTATAAGGTCAGCCGATACCCTGGTCCAGTTCTGGAATGGCTTTTCGATAAAATGATTTATCGGTACGATCAGACGACGCTTATCCCAGATACGAACCACTACATAGGTCATAGTAATATCTTCTATATTACCCCACTCACCTTCAACTATTACAACATCATCGATACGGATCGGCTGTGTGATCGCTATCTGCAACCCGGCTATGATCGTCCCGATCGACTTCTGAGCTGCCAGACCTATAACGATACCGATGATACCAGCCGAGGCCAGTAAGCTGGTGCCAAACTGACGAGCCTTCTCAAATGTCATTACAATACAAGAAAAACAGATAACGAAAATAACTACGAAAGCTATCTTCTTCATTATTCGCAACTGCGTGTGTACTTTTCTTGCTTTAAGATTATCTTTACTACTGACATCATAAACGCCGGTCAGATAGACCTCTATTGCATTGACTATGCCGGCCATCAGCCAGCCAAAGCTGACCATGATAAATATACTGATTATCTGACGAACAGTCTCAGATGCCGAACTGTGCATACTGCCAGATAAATGCAACTTGAACGCCAGCAAAACAAAAACCGAAACAAACAGCATAAGCACCGGCTTACCACACTGCGACTTTATCGCCTTATACACTCGCTTATCCGGACCCTGACCTGACATTCGCCGATATATACGCACTAACTGCCAATAGGCCAGCCAGGCTATCAACAAGGCTATAGCCAGCGTAAAACCATAGTGCATTAACAACTCTTTATACTCCGAATACTCCTGCATTACATACACCCCTTTGGCTAAAGGTTATTAGTAACCGTTCACACGATTACAGTAATAAGAAATAAGAAACAAGCTAATGAGTTCGCTTCGCTCACAACTTATTTAAATCAGCCTG
>JAFGDI010000303.1 GCA_016932145.1 Sedimentisphaerales bacterium | reverse complement strand
GGCAAATAGCTTGTCCTGTATTTCCGGGCTGATAGAACGAGTATCTTCCTCGTCAATTCGCATTAGCTGCTGACGATGACGATGCTGGGCCAGACCTACTATTCGCTGCTTGCTGGTGGTTGGCCGGTTCTCATCTATAACCAGGTAGTCAGCCGTTACTGTTGGGTAGGCACAAAGCATATCTTTTAATACCCGGCCATTACGGTCGTCGCCAACGATGCCCAGGCAGCGAACTTCAACATCGAGTGTTGCCAGGTCAACAGCGACAGAGCCGGCTCCGCCGGGCTGCTCCTGACGGTCACTTACATTTAATACAGCAACCGGCGCTTCAGGCGATATGCGGTCTATATTACCCATGAGGTAATGGTCCAGCATGAAATCGCCAGCTAGTAATACCTTTGGTGTGCCCAGATTCTCTATTATGGTCAATAATCTTTGGTACATTTTCTACCGATCAGGGATAAGCCCTGTTTTTCTATATTTAACTTAATTTCAGGACCAGATGGTCTTATTTAATCTTATACTTGCCATTATCGCTCAGAGCTAACTGCAAGTTGCGACAAGCACTATCAATTTAGTTCATATTAAGCGTATTATCAACCAGATTTTTCAATTCCGGCTCGCCACTGATAATGTCAAGCTCGATCCGCAGCCAGAGTAGCCTTTCAATGCCGGCTACATCAGGGCATTGACTGAGTTTGACCCAGTCTTTTTCTGTGGTTACCAGTAGCTGGTCGGGGGCATCCTGGGACAACTGACGGATTATCCCGGCTCGTTCCTGATCATATTCACTGTGGTCATCGAAGAAATAGCGGCCGGTAACATTTGCCCCTGATTTTTCCAGTGTGGCAATAAATCCCATAGGGTTGCCAATAGAGCAAAAAGCGGTTACTTTCCTGTTTTGCAGGGTTGAAAGCGGTTTTTCCTGTCCTTTACTATCGAAAAGGGCAGAAGGTGCATGCCTGGTAGTAAGCAGAGGCATTTGCTTGATTGATTGTACTTTGTTGCTTATTTGACTGATCGTGTCAGGGGTTACGACATCAGATCGGGTCAAAACGGCGATATGAGCCCGTTTTATGCCGGGGAGTGATTCACGCAGCAGTCCGGCGGGTAGTATTTTGCCATAGCCAAAAGGGCACAGGGCATCGACCATGAGAATATTAACATTGCGGTATAATCTGCGGTGCTGATAGCCATCGTCCATTACTATTACCTGATAGCCCTGAGAGGTCGCTTTCAACGCATTTGTGTAGCGATCTGAGCCGATAAAGAAGCCTGTATGTGGCAGGGCCGCCTGTAAAAGGAGCATTTCGTCGTTTAATCCGCTGCTATCTTTTGACTTATAACCGCGGCTGAGCAGGGCAACTTTAAGGCCCTTGCTCTGTAAATACCGACATAACCAGATGACCATCGGCGTTTTGCCTGTGCCCCCGGCGGTTATATTACCCACACAAAACACCGGCACACTGCAACGCTTCTGGCTGAGCAAGCCCAGATCGTAAGCATAATTCCTTAAACTTACTATTAGACGGTAAGGAACAGACAGCAAAAGCAGCAAAACGCGTAACCCTTGCGATCTCAGTCCTTTACCATGACCTGATATAATATCAATATAATCCATAACCCAATATTTTATCAGCTTTTAGCACAGTTGTAAAGCAATGCCAGGATTATTCTTGTGTAGTATTAATATATTTTCTGTGTTGATATATTATAGTTATGTAAAAGCAAGTAAAGTTAAAAAGGGTTTAATCCGAAGAAAATAAAAGAGAATATGCTTGATTTTGCCTGATAGTAAGGTGTAATATAGTATAGATATGAGCAAGACAGTAGAAAATAATAATAGCTTCGCATTTGCTGCCAATGTTGGTCAGGCGATGGTTATGCGCGCTGTTTCAGGTCTTGGTCTCCTCCTCCTAGCCCCCAGGGGCTAATATCTTTTTTCCACACATATTGTATATCCGCGTAGATTTTCGTTTAATTTGTTGTTATAATGTGCGTTTCAATGTCCGTCAGGGTTTGCGTAATTGCATTTGGCGGGTTGTAACATATTGAAAGATATGGAGATATAAATGGCTATAGATAAAGATAGAGTGATAATATTTGATTCGACTTTGCGTGATGCAGAGCAGGCCCCGGGTGCGAGTCTGAATATACCTGAGAAGCTGGAGATCGCTCATCAGCTCAATAAATTGGGGGTTGATGTAATAGAGGCGGGCTTTGCGGTAAGTTCACCGGTACAGTATGAGGCAGTGAACCTGATCGCCAAAGAGGTTCAGGGTCCTATAATAGCTTCATTGGCTCGTACAGTGCAGAAAGACATAGATGCTGCGGCTAAGGCATTGGCCCCGGCGGCACGCAGGCGTATCCACACATTTACCAGTACTTCGCCGGTGCAGATGGAATATATGCTGAAAAAGAACCCGGCGGAGGTGCTTGCCAGTGCGGTAGAGGCGGTAAAATACGCTCGCTGTGTAACTGACGATGTTGAATTCAGTGCCCAGGATGCCTCGCGAAGTGATCAGATGTTCTTGCGTGAGATAGTTCAAGCGGTGATCGAGGCGGGTGCGACAACGATAAATATACCTGATACCGTAGGTTACGCAACTCCAGAGTTAATGGGAGCTATGATCAAAGACCTGATCGAGAATGTGCCGGGCGCTAAGAATGTAATCTTCAGTATGCACTGTCACAATGACCTGGGATTAGCCTCGGCAAACTCACTGGCTGGTGTGGTTGCAGGAGCAAGGCAGATCGAGTGTACGATTAACGGTCTGGGCGAGCGGGCAGGAAATGCCTCGCTGGAAGAAGTGGTTATGGCCATGAAGGTGCGTAACGACTACTACAAGTTGCATACCGGCATAAAGACCGAAGAGATATACCGGACCAGCCAGATGGTGTCTCGTCTGATGGGTATAGAGGTGCAGGTTAATAAGGCTATAGTAGGCGCTAATGCCTTTGCCCATGAATCTGGTATTCATGTTGATGGCATATTGAAGAATCGTGAGACTTATGAGATCATGACCCCGGCTTCAGTGGGTGTCCCTACCAGCAGAATGGTCCTGGGTCGTCATTCCGGCAAGCATGGTTTCAAGAAGCGTTGCGAAGAGCTGGGATTTGACCTGACCGAAGCGCAGATAAATGAAGCCTTTGATAAATTCCTGGAATTGGCAGATAAGAAGAAGGAGATATATGATGAAGATATCTGCTCGATCCTGGAAGTTGGCATGGACAAGCCCAGTAATGCTTATAAGCTGGAATATTTGCAGGTGAGCAGTGGTTCAGGCACAATACCCAGTGCTACAGTAAAGATCAGGCGTGGCGATGATGTTTTACAGCATGCAGCCTGGGGCGATGGCCCGGTTGATGCTGCTTATAATGCGATAGAGGCGGCAATTGGGATAGATGTTCATCTGGACAAGTATCAGATCCGTGCAGTTACCGGCGATTCGAAGGCATTGGGTGAGGCTGTATTGAGAATTACCCATGATGGTCGTTCGTTTACCGGTCATGGAGCCAGTACCGATATAGTAGAGGCTTCGGCAATGGCATATATCAGTGCGATTAATCACATGATCAGGTTTAATGAGACTGCAAAGAAAAAGCAGGCATAATATAATGGCAAAGAGAATTAGTAAGTAACATGCAGATGGCACAAGCTCTGAAGCAGTTATTTATCAGCAACTCTGAAAGATAATAGAAACGAACCCAATTGGTTCAGGAGATTTATTTACGATGGCAATGACAATAACAGAGAAGATATTCGCTGCCCATTGCGGCGAAAAGGAGGTTCACGCCGGTCAGTTGATCGACGCTGAGGTTGATATCATGATGTGTCATGATGTTACTACTCCTCCGGCAATTTCCATGATCAAGCAGGCAGGCATTAAGCCGATCCACGATCCAGACCGTATCGTCGCGACCCCGGACCATTTTCAGCCGGCTAAAGATATCAAATCGGCTGAGCTGCTCAAACGATTTGACAGTTGGTGCAAAGAGCATAAGATAAAGAATTACTATCCGGTAGGCAAGGCTGGCGTATGTCATGCTCTGCTGCCGGAGCAGGGTCATATTCGTCCGGGTGATGTTATTGTCGGTGGCGACAGTCATACCTGTACCTACGGTGCTTTAGGTGCTTTCAGTACCGGTGTGGGTTCAACTGACCTTGCTGCAGCTATTGCCACAGGTAAGCTCTGGTTCAGAGTGCCTGAGTCAATGAAGATCGTATTAAAAGGTTCATTGAGCAAGGGTGTTTATAGTAAAGATATTATTCTTGATGTTATTCGTCAGATCGGCACTGATGGAGCCCGTTATATGGCGATGGAATTTGTAGGCGATACTCTGAAAGAGCTGAGTATGGAAGCTCGTATGACCATTACCAATATGGCGATCGAAGCTGGCGGTAAGAGTGGTATAATGGCAGTAGATGATACTGTTCGTGAGTATCTCAAGGGCAGGGTGAAAAATACTGCACCATGGAATGAATATACTTCAGACGCTGATGCTAAGTATATCAGAGAGATATCGGTTGACTGTGCCAAACTCGAGCCGATGGTAGCTCTGCCGCATTTGCCCAGTAATGGCAAGCCGATAGGCGAGGTGCTGGGTATGGAAATGGATCAGGCATATATTGGTAGCTGTACTAATGGTCGTATCGAGGACCTGCGTATTGCTGCTGGTATAATCAAGGGTAAGAAGGTAAAGATCCGTACGATCGTTGTACCTGCTACCCCTGATATCTGGGCACAGGCAATGAAAGAAGGGTTGTTCGAGATATTCTATGAGGCCAACTGTGTAGTATCAGCTCCGACCTGCGGTGCGTGT
>JAFGDI010000302.1 GCA_016932145.1 Sedimentisphaerales bacterium | reverse complement strand
TTGCCAAAAAATCGGAGCGCGAAGCAGAAAATATATTACGCGAGCTTATAGTAAGCAGGCCCTCGGAAGCTACTGCGGTGCGATATCTGGCCGGTGTGCTTTTTGAGCAGAGACGCTGGCAGGACACCTTACTTCTGACCCGCAATTTTACTGATCGGGAGAGCCGGCTATACAGTGCCCGTTCTTTGCAGCAGTTAGGTTATCCTGGTCGGGCAGAAGAATATTATCTGGCAATACTTGATACAGACAGCGGTGATGAACAGGTAATAAGCTACCTGGCTGGTTTGTATCTGGCCGATGGTCAGCGTGATAAAGCCCAGGAGTTATTACTGCGTAGTGCCCGACTTTATCCGCACTATGATCTGGTGCAATTGGAGATGATAAAATTCTATGCGGTAATATCAATGTCTGAGCCTGTTTTGCCATATAAGGCTGCCGGGCCAGATTCAGCCCAGGGCAGATTTTATGAATTATGCAGTAAGTGGGAAATTCGCTATAGCGATAATCCGCCTAAGAATAAGCGGGCCCGTACTATGTTGCAGGATAAGCTCGAAGAGCTGCTGGTGTCGCACCCTGATTGTCGGGCGGCACAGGAGATGTTATGCCGTAGTTATCTGGCTGATAAGCAGTTGGATAAAGCCCAGGTCCGGGCTAATTGGCTAATAGCCAATTCCAGCGATAATTATACCGACCTGCAACTGGCCTCTGAGGTATTTGAAAATGCTGGTCGTTATGATAACCAGTCTCGTACTTGTCGTCTTATCTGGCAGAAACACTGTCGCAATGCCAGTTGCCTTAGTGCTGCTCTGAAGTCGGCCCGACTGGCAGGTGAGCCCTCCTCAGCTCTGGAATTGTTACATGAAGGATTAGCAGAGCTGAAAATTGACGCTGAGTTTATACGGGTGGTACAGCCAGAGGCAGTAAATATCTTTTTTGTTCTGAGAAATTATGATGAGGCAATAGACATATTGCGTAAATGGCTTGCTGCTTCTCGCAACGACATAAGCATATCGGCGGACAAGTTATTGATATGTACAATGCTGGAAGACCTGGCAGTATTTGAGACTTATGCCGGTGATTATGATAATGCCGCTGCTACAATAAGAGAACTGTACCAGTCAGATGCCAGTTATAGTTTTGACAGCCTTTTTGTGCTGACCCGCAATCTGAACATCCGGGGCTATTATGATCAAAGTCTGCTGATACTGGATGAGCTGATCAGTACGCTGGATCGCCAGGATGTGTTTTTGTACCATGAATATGCCTTTACGCTGATCGATGCCGGTCGTGCCCAGGAGGCAGTTGCCTATATACAAAACTGGCAGCAAAGTCGTCCTGATGCCAGTAATCGCCGCTTTGTCTTGCTTGAGACCTGTCAGCGGGCGGGATACTTCGATAAGGCTATTGATCTGCTTAAGGAACAGTTGCGTAATACCCCCGGCGATATTGAGCTTATGTGTGACTATGTGTTTAATCTTATCTGCCAGGGAAGTGAACTGTCGCTGCATGAAGCTACGGCGGTACTTGATGAGCTGGAGAGGAATCAGGCCGATCCGTACAAGTGGTTTGATTACCGGATAATCCTGGATATTAATGCAGGTAATAGCGAGCTGGCTTTTGACAGACTTTTGGCGATGGGAGCAGACCCTGGCTCTGTCGCAACTCGCATGTTGCAGGCTCGTATATCATTTTTATCAGGAGATAGCCAGCGGTCAGCAGAATTGTATTATGAACTGCTCAATGCAGACCCGAATAATCCTGAGTATCTGAGTCAGTTGAGTTTTGTTCTGGAATACGCCGGGGAGATCACCGATGCCCTGGCCCTACTGGAAAAGGCTCTGGCCAATGATAAAGATAATGCCATGACCCGAAATAATCTGGCCTATCTTATGTTGGTTCATGATGTAGATATAGAACGAGCCGGTGCTATGCTGCGCGAGGCTATCTATCAATCGCCCGGCAATGTGGCTATACTTGACAGTGTCGGCTGGTACTATTTCAAGCTGGGCGATTATGAAACTGCTTTAGAATATATATATCATGCCGCCGCTGCCGACACCATAGTTGACCCGGAGGTTATGGAGCATCTGGGCGACTGCTTAGAGAAGCTGGGCGACATTGGGCGGGCCCGACTATATTGGCAGCGGGCCCTGCAAGAGCTCGACCGTCGGCTGGTAATGGAAAAATATCTGACTAAGCAGCGTGATCGGATAGCAGCAAAGCTGGCAGGGGAATAATCTGCCCGTCAGCAAGAGTTCTGGTTCAGGATTTTGCTATTATTCCGGGTCAATTGAGGTATAATGACCTGTTGACTTGTATTGGTGATTAAGGTAGTTTATATCTGTAGCACGACAGAGTAAGGGTTTAAGTTCTGGTAACTACCTGCCGATTTTGTAACTACCTGCCTTTTAATAAGATATACTGTACTAGAGAGGTGAATCATGGTCTCAAGAGTGACAATATTATTGAGTTTATTGATAGCAGCTATTTCAGGTTGCAAAACCACCCCGGAATCAGCCAAACCTCAGGAATTATCACTAAAATATGGCGATACGATCAGAAGTGTCTGTGATCTCGCAGGTTATGAAGGTATTCGTGTGAGTGGTTATTCTCTGGTCTGGGGGTTAAAAGGTTCAGGTTCGGCCGAATGTCCGCCGGATATCAGAAATGTACTGGTAAAGCACATAAAGGTCTTGAAAGCCTCAGGGAAAAAATATCTCTCGGAAAAATATGCCAGAATGACAGCCGAGCAGTTAATTAACAGTCCGGATACTGCGGTTGTTCGCGTTGTGGGTACCGTACCGGCAGGAGCGCCAAAAGGGACGGTATTTGATGTCACCGTATCGATACCATTTGCGACCCAGACAACCAGTCTGGAAGGTGGTATGCTTTTACCCACAGATCTGCGTCGTGTGGTGAGCGGTATTCCCGGCAGTAAAGTGGCAATTGCCGGTGGGCCAGTATATATTGACCCGCTGCCGATCTATCGTGATGGCAAAGCAGAAAAAGCTGACCCTCGCTTTGGTGTGGTTCTGGGTGGTGGTCGCAGCGATTATGACCGCAAGATCAGGCTGGTTTTATTTGAGCCTGATTCTCGAACAGCCAAAGTGGTTGAAGACCGCATCAATACCCGATTTCCGGTTAATGCCGGGCCGAAAGTGGCCATAGCAGAAGATCGCGAGTCGATAATGATAAATGTACCCAGAGTATGGCAGAGAGATTATAACTACTTTATAAAGATCGTACTTAAGTTATATCTTAATAGCGATGCCTCCTATCAGGAAAAGGCCCTGCAGGAACTGGCTCAGCGTGCCAGCGACCCTTCGGCTGATTTTGAAGATATAACTCTGTCCTGGGAGGCGATAGGCAAGGGTGCATTGCCCTATCTGAAAAAGATATGTGAAGAGGAATCCCAGGCCAAGGCTTATTATGCTGCCCGTACCGTATTGAATATGGGCGATCTGAGCGTAATCAAAACCATGTCAAATATAGCCCGTTCCGAGACCCACCCCTGTCGTTATAAGGCAGCTTCAAGTCTGGGAGTTGTCGCTGATGACCCTATGGCATCGTGGACGCTGGCCGGACTGCTCAATAGTTCTGATGATACTATGCGGTTACTGGCCTATGATGCCCTGCGAAAAGGCGGTCATATATATGTTCAGAGCCAGAAACTGATGAGCGGCTACTGCCTTGATGTTGTTAAGTCTAGTGCTGACAATACTATATGTGCATGGGCAGCTCTGGAACCCCGTATGGTATTAATGGGAGAAGATATGGGAGTTGCCGATGATCTGTTCTATCAGAATGAGTCATCGGGGGTATTGATCAATTCTCCAGCCGGGGAATCAATAATAACAATAACCAGACAGTTGCCCGGCGGGAGTAAGTTTGTTAAAATACTCTGCAAGCCGCGGGTCGAAGATTTGATCAGGGCTTTGGGCGGCCCACTTAAAGATGGCGAGGGTGCTGGTCTGAGTTTTGGACAGACGATCGCTATTATTTACGACCTGTGTGAACGAGGTTTTATAAAGTCAAGTTTCAAAATGAAACGGCTTAATGATAATCTGGAAAATAATCCGGTTAATACGGTAAGATAGTTTTAGATGTCCGCTCTGGTTAATAGCAAGTTAAGGCTTGCATTCTTACAGGTCACAACCTGCAGGACAATCGCAACGGTAGATTATGAAGTTAAAAAAAATAGTAGTATGCGGCTTTAAGAGCTTTGCAGATAAGACGGAATTTGATTTTGGCGATGGCATAACAGTTATCGTGGGCCCTAATGGCTGCGGTAAGAGTAATGTGGTCGATGCTGTGAAGTGGGTATTGGGTGAGCAATCAGCCAAAAGTCTGCGTGGCAATCAGATGCTCGATGTAATATTCAACGGATCTGGTACGCGTAAGCCCATGGGCTTTGCCGAGGTTACTCTGGTATTCAGTAATGAGGACAGGTTGTTTTCGGCTGATTATGATGAGATCGCGATCACAAGAAAACTGTTCCGTTCCGGCGAGAGCCAGTACAAAGTAAATGGCAAGAATGCCCGTCTCAAAGACATAAAAGACATGTTCATGGGTACAGGCCTGGGCTCTAATGCTTATTCGATTATAGAGCAGGGACGGGTAACTCAGCTATTGCAGGCGCCCAAGGAAGAAAGACGGGCGATCTTTGAAGAAGCGGCGGGCATAAGCAAATATAAGGCACGCAAAAAAGAGACCCTCCGTAAGCTGGAGCGAACAGAGCAAAATATGCTCAGATTGCATGATATTATTGCTGAGCTTGACAAGCAGTTGCGGGCGATAAAGATACAGGCAGGCAAAGCGAGAAACTACCAGAGCTATACTACCAGACTCAATGAACTGCGTTTGAATCAGTATCTTAGTGATTATCGTAAGTTGCAGCAGTCAGCCGAAGTGGTTAAAGAAAAGATAATAACTATTCAGGATGAGATAATCGTACTCAGTACAGAAATAGAGACTCGCGGAGCTCGCCTGAGTGTGCTGGAACACGAAAGCGGTGAGGTAGATCAGGAGATCAGGCAGGGTGAAAATCAGCTTATGCAGCTTACCAGCCGGATCGGACAGCAGCAGGATAGGATTGAGATGGGGCATCGTCGCTGCGAAGAGATACAGACAATGCTTCAGCAGAATAATAAGCGGATTGATGAATTGCGTCGCCAGTCGCAGTTACTTGCCCAGCAGATGAGCGAGGCCCAGGAGCAGGTCGATAATTTCCAGGGCGACCTTGATGACCGGCAGTTGCGCTTGAATGAACTACAGGGCGAGCGTGCCCAGCAGGCGATGGAGCTTAATGAATATCGCAGCCAGCTTGATGACGAAAAAAGCGGCCTGATGGACATTGTCCGCCAGACAGCTCGTTTGCACAATGAAATAAATGCTATTGATATCCGCTGTGATAATCTCAATAATCAGAAAGACAGACTGCTCGGTCGGGCCGATGTCATCCGTCAGGAAATGCAGGATCTGCTTTCACGAAAGGCTGCTTTTAATGATAAAGCCCAACAGATAGCCGTTGTGCAGGAAAGTTGTGCTGCTCAATTAGAAGAAAAGCGTCAGCAGTTGGCAGCGGTTAGTCAGCAGCGACTGGAATGTGCTGAGGAACTGTCAACCGCCCGCGAAGATCGCAGCGGCTTGCAGAGTCGTAAAAATCTCCTGCAGGACATGGAAGCTAAATGGGAAGGTGTTGACAAAGGGGTAAAGAGCATTCTTACTGCCCGCAAGGAAAATGCCGATAACTATTATTATGTCCGTGGCCTGGCAGCGGAGCTGATTCGTTCCGAGGTTAAATATGCCGCAATAGTTGAGGCAGCTCTGGGGGCAGCAGCTCAGAATCTGGTAGTGAGCGATTCGGGAGAATTACTCAAGGATCAGGAGCGGTTGGGTAAGCTCGCCGGCAGGGTATTTATGACCTGTCTGGACCTGGTAAGCGGTCAGACCGGTATGCCGGAGCTGAAAGCTGATAGTCGTATTTTAGCTCGCGTTTCTGAACTGGTGACAGAGCCTGATGACTGCCGGGGACTGGCCCAGAGCTTGCTTGGCCAGACATTATTAGTTAACGATCTTGCTGATGCCGTAGCTTTGTCAAAGGAAATGGGAGCCAGCTGGCAATTTGTAACTGCCAAAGGTGAGCTGCTGGGAGCTGACGGTACTATTGCCATAGGAGCACAGATAGCGGGCAGTGGTCTTATCAGTCGTAAAAGCGAGCTGCGTGAACTCGATGGTCTGCTGGTGCAGGCAACCGAGCTTATTGCCTCTCTGGAACAGCGTAATCAGCAGCTTGACAGTCAGACTGAACATCTGGAAAAGAACCTGCAAGACCTGCGCACCGCTGTTTATGAAGCCCGAACTGAAGAGGTAGAGGTTCGTGGTAACTTAGATCGAATTGAACAGAATATTAAACGCCTGAGCCAGGAAGAGCCGCTGATCGCCAGTGAGATAGCAATGCTTGAAACTCAGGTTGCCAGCTCGCTGGAGACCCAGGAAAATGGCCGGCGGCAGCTTGATGATCTTAACCGACTCAATAGCGAAAGACAAAGTCGCGTAGAGTTTCTCGATGAGCAGATATCTGCCCTGGAAGCCAGGGACAATGAATTTGTCGAACAGATAACCAATCTGAAAGTTGAGCTGGGCCAGATGCGTCAGCGAGATCTGGCAATGCGTGATAAGATCGCATCATTGCGCAGTCAGGTGCAAATGGCAGATCATAATATGCAGACTTTGCAAAGAGATCTGGACAATGCCGATAGTAACTATCAGGAGACTCAGCGTTCTATATTGCAGGCTGAAAATCAGATTAGTGAATTGTTTGGCCAGCGTCAGTCATTGCAGGAGCAGGTTAAAACTCAGCGCGATCGCTTTGAGGAGCTGACCGCTGAACGCAAAGAGCTGGCAACAGTGATCCGTGAAAGTGAGCACAGACATAATGAATGTCAGCAGCAATTGCATAGTTTGCAGTTGAGTTATAATGAGAACAGACTGCGTTGTGAAAATATTGTCCAGCGTGCGATGGAAGAAATGACCCTGAACCTGGAAGAGCAACTGGCTTCGGTAGAGGTGCAGGAAATGGACTGGGACGCAGTTAATGAGGAGATAAAAGACCTCAAACAGAAAATAGGCCGTCTGGGCAATATCAATCTTGGTGCAATCGAAGAGCAGGATGAGCTTGAAGGACGGGTCGAAAACCTGAATAAGCAGTACATTGACCTTGACGATGCCCGAAAGCAGATGGAAGAGTTGATCGAAAAGATCAATGTTGAGAGTACCGAATTGTTCCGTAAGAGCTTTGAGGCTATCAGGGTGAACTTCTCTGAGCTGTTCCGTAAGCTCTTTGGCGGCGGCCGGGCAGAGGTTATTCTCGAAAATCCCGATGATATTCTGGAATCGACCATAGAGATCATTGCCCGCCCTCCGGGCAAGCAGCCTCGCAGTATTACCCAGCTCAGCGGTGGTGAAAAGACTATGGCTGCGGTGGCTTTGATCATGGCTATCTTCAAGAGTAAGCCCAGCCCCTTCTGTCTGCTTGATGAGGTTGACGCCGCTCTGGACGAGGCTAATGTTGAGCGGTTCAATACTGTAGTTCAGGAATTTCTCACTGAGTCGCAGTTTGTGATCATTACCCACTGCCGCCGGACAATGAGTATCGGCGATGTGATCTACGGTGTGACTATGCAGGAGCAAGGCGTAAGCAAGAAAGTGTCAGTTCGTTTTGACCATTACGATGAAGACGCCCCCCTGGAAGACCAGGGTGACGCAGTAGCGTAATTGAGATTGCATAGTAGTAGTTTCAGCTATAAGTATTGACGAAAGATTCTGATGTACAAAATTGAAATCGAACAATTGATTAACAGGTTGCCTTTTGAAGTTGATACATCGGTTATGGTGACTGGTTCACCGCCGACAATGGCCAGTTCTGAATTTCTCACTAACAGGGAACAAGGTGATTGGGCTGAAAGGGTAGTACTCAGGGCCATCAACGAATCTTCCTCAGATTATTTTGCGGTTGACTATGGCAGGAAAGATGTTATTTCTGCTGGTGATCCGGGTTTCGCAGAGTTTTATAAGAAATATCAGGAAGAGTTGAACTTAGTAGGGAAAAAACCTGATATACTGATATTCAGGAAAAAAGATTTTCCTGACATGGATGTGATGCTTAGTAATGATAATCATATTGCTCAGGCTGTAGCCGCCTTGGAAGTTCGGTCAAGCTCGTTCCTTGAGGGTAAATATAGAGCCTATATGGAGAAAAGACAGGCTGATGCTGTAGATGCATGTGAAGATTTGAGGAAAACAATTTTGTGTGAGCCTTTTTCTTCATTATTGCGCAATAAAAGTAAGGCGATCTTTGAATTATTGAGCAATGCCAATGTTGATATATTTCGGGATCTTGATTTCAGATTGCCATCATGGTCATCTACAACCCAACTCGTCCAGCTCAGGGAACTATTATCACAACTGAAGACTAATATTAAAATATTGCACTCCAGAGACTATTTGAGCATTACGCCGAAGGTGGAAGATTTTGCTTTGGTTAACCGTTGGATTCAGAATTACAATGTCCGGCATTATTATTTACAGGTTTTTTTCGATAAGGCTTTCGTGATCTCGTTTCGTAATATTCTCAAATTAGTTGCTAATGATGAACATGAGGAGAAGCATTTTTCTATTGAAAGAGATGTGAAGAATCAAGGTAAGTCAACGGTTAAAGTTGATGTCAGGGTTGGCAATGAGATACTTGGCCG